>JANNQW010000157.1:0-2182 GCA_031400955.1 Verrucomicrobiota bacterium | reverse complement strand
CCTTCATTGATGAATATCTGCTGGGCCTGGACTTGCACCGCCATCTCGAACCGTGGCGCTACGCCAGACTGAACGCGGCGGAGCGCGCGCTGCTGGGCCGTCGTCTCCCGGAGGAAACGAAAAACACCGCGCGTCATCTGCGCGAGCTTTGGGAGCTGATTCTGCCCAACTACGCGGAGGAAGACCGTCTCTTTGAAACCGCACTGCGTGGTCGTGCGCTGGATTTCAATGATTCGGGTGGCGGCTTCGGCAACCTCGAAGGCAAAAATGCTTATGATGCACCAACCAAAGGCACCAGTGAAATGTTCAGAGGAGAAAAATCGAAGCTCAGGGCGGCAGAAGCTCCTGGCGCAGCCATGGTCCCAGCCTCATCCTCAGTTACATATTCAAATTCGAATGCTCCGGCTCTAAAAAGTCCTGCGGCAGAAGAATTTTTTGATCGGCAGGAAGCAAGTAAAAAACTGTCGGGCAAAGACAGGCTCGAAAGAAGCAGGGAAGCTCAGAATAAAGAAATGGAAGGCTTGAAGAGGGACGCCGACGAAATGGATATGCTTGGTGATCTCACCATCGACGCCGAGCAGGTGGATGCGTTTCGGGCGCAGATTCGCGCCTACTATCGCCAGCTTGGGCCGGTGAAGGAATGGGCGGAAAATAACTACTGGCGTTTGCCGCTGGCGCAGCAGGGGCCGGAACTCATCACAGTGAACGCCTTCTGGCGCGATCTCGCGGAATGGGACGGCAAGGGAGCATTCGTCTCCTCGCATCTGGCGGAGGCCCATCACAGCTTCGCGGAGATCATGCTCGCCCTCGGCGTGCTCGATCTGCCGTTTGATGCGCCGAAGCACGGATCGAAAGTCGCCGATGGCCGCATGACCATCACTGCCGGCGGCCCGGTCGTGATCTTCCACAAGGAAATCCTTCCTGCCACCGCGCCCGCCGCGCAAGCACAGCAGCTTCTGGTCAGCCAGTTCTTCTTCCGCCACGGCGACCGCTACCGCATGGATGGAAATCTGAAGTTCGACAAATACATCACCACGGAATTCCTCAGCGGCGCGGTCTATGGCGCGAACATCGTGGTCACGAATCCTTCCAGTTCGCCGGCCGATCTCGATCTGCTGCTGCAGATTCCTCAAGGTGCGCTGCCCGTGATGAGGAGTCGCGTGACCTTCAGCCAGCATGTGCTGCTGGAACCTTACACGACACGGACCTTCGAGTATTACTTCTACTTCCCGCAACCGGGCGCAAACGGACTGAAGTTCGCGCATTATCCCGTGAACACCAGTGTGCGCGGCACGGCAGTGGCAGCGGCAGCGGCCTTCATGTTCAATGTCGTGAACAAGCTCACCGAAGTAGACAAAGCCTCGTGGGATTACATCTCGCAATACGGCACAGACGCTGAGGTGCTGGCGTTCTTGGCGCAGAACAACATTAATCGCCTCAAGCTGGAGCGCGTCGCCTGGCGCTGCCGCAAGGACGTTGGCTTCTTCCGCACGATGATCGCACTCCTGGAGAAGAGGCACCACTACGACGCCACGCTCTACAGCTACGGCGTGATGCACAATGAGCCCGCACCGATGAGGGAATTCCTCCGCCATCGCAATGACTTCATCGCACGCTGCGGTGCGTGGTTTGAGTCGAGGCTGCTCAGCGTCGATCCCATCGAGCGCCGCAGCTACGAGCATCTGGAGTATTCTCCGCTGGTGAACCAGCGCGCTCACCGGGTCGGCAGCGAGCGGCGCATCGCCACGCCGGAGCAGCGCACGCAGTATTTGGCGCTCATGAATATCCTGGCCCACAAGCCCTCGCTGGATGCCATGGACAACATGAGCACGACCTACCATCTCTTCCTCCAGGATCGCGTGGACGAGGCGCTGGCGCGCTTCCATCAGGTCAATGCCGCGGAGCTGCCCGTGAAAATCCAGCACGACTATCTCAAATGCTACGCGGCCTTCTATGAGGGCAACCTCGCCGAGGCGCGCGGCATCGCCAGCCAGCGCTCCGCAGAACCGGTCACGCGCTGGCGCGATCTGTTCGCGGAAGTTTCCTCGCAGATCGACGAAGTCGAAGGCAAGACTGCCAAGACAAACGACAAGCCCGACCGCGAGAAAGCGCAGGCCGCGCTGGCAGCCACGGAGCCGACCTTTGATTTCAAGATCGAGAAACAGAAGCTGAACCTTGCCTG
>JANNQW010000156.1:0-20516 GCA_031400955.1 Verrucomicrobiota bacterium | reverse complement strand
TAGAGAGCGTCGGCGGGCACGGGCATCTCGCCCATGCTGTCTTTTTCAATGCGCGTGCTCATGGATTACATCGCGCCTTTTTTCAGATATGCAAAAACGACGACGCCTGCGCCGAGGAAGAGGAGTGCAATGATGATTCCGGTAAGCATGATGCGATCTGATTTAGCGTGGATGAGATGGTTTGCAAGCAGGAGGTCGGAAGGCGTGTGGAAGAACGGGGGTTGATGCCTTCATGCCCTGGCAGCAGGTCATTCTTGCTGCAAAAAGCTCTTGCATTTGCTTGATTCCCTCCTAGGTTCTCCGCTCTTATGGCAAAAACCTGCTGGCTCGAACGCGAAAAGCGCAAACAGAAAACCGTCGAAAAATACGCCAAAATCCGTGCGGATCTGAAGGCGAAGAAAGATTACATCGGTCTTTCCATGCTGCCGCGTGACGCCAGCCCAACCCGTCTGACCAATCGCTGCAAGATCACCGGCCGTCGTCGCGCATTTTACCGCCGTTTCCAAATGTCGCGCATGACCTTCCGGGAGCACGCCTGCATGGGCCTGATTCCTGGCGTGACCAAGTCCAGCTGGTAATGCATCCCCGTCGAGGGATTTGACTTTGCGAAAGTGCCGCAGTTGCGGCATTTTTTGCTTTCCAGATGCCGACTTATTTTTACATCGCGGTCAAGCCCGAGGAAGGCTGCGTTCGGTGCCTGAAGGGCTTTGAACTCCGGCGACCGATGACCCGCCCACCCCTGACCGAGTGTCCCCTTTGCAAAAAACCCGTCGATAAAATCATCCAGCCCGTGAACACCCCCCGCGTCTCCAAACCGCTCTCCGTCTCCGACGCCAAGAGCGCGGGGTTCACCATTCTCGAGAAGCGCTCGGATGGTTCCAATGAAAAACTCTGAGGCCCAGAACACACCTCGCACTATCGCATGATCACAGTTGCCGCCATATTTTCCACGACTCTCGCGTCCATGGAGTTGACGCGTGTCTGGGATCTGACGCTGGGTGGCACGCTGTGGAATGTCGGGGTGGTGCTCCTCTTCGTATTGCTCAACGCCTTTTTCGTCGCCGCCGAGTTTGCCATCGTCAAGGTGCGAGACAGCCAGTTGCAGGAGGAGATGGATAGCGGTAATGCCCGGGCGACCTTCGCGCGAAAGCTGACACAAAACCTCAACGCCTATCTCTCAGCGGCGCAATTAGGCGTCACGTTCGCCAGTATCGCGCTGGGCTGGGTGGGTGAACCGTATCTGGCGCACATGGTCCAGCCCCTGCTCTACAAAGCAGGCATCAACAGCGATGCAGTGGTGCATGGCATCGCCCTGACGATTGCCTACCTGATGATCACCTACCTGCACGTGGTGTTGGGCGAGCAGTTGCCAAAAGTGTTTGCCATCCGCAAGGCGCTTCCCACCGCGCTGCTTCTCGCCCGTCCGCTCCATTTGTTTTACGTCGTCTTTCGTCCCGCGATCTGGATCCTTCGTCATTCGACCGACTGGCTGCTGCGCGTGGTGTTCCGTCTCCAACCGGTGGAAAGCACCGAGCACGCCCACTCGGAGGAGGAACTGAAGCACATCGTCTCCGAGAGCGAGACTGCGGACGAGGTTACGGAGACGGAGAAACGCATCGTGCTGAACGCGCTGGCGCTCAATGACCGCTATGTGCGCGACGTGATGACGCCACGCAAGGACGTGATCTGGCTCGATGCCGACGAACCCTTTGAGGTCAATCTTAAGATAGCGCTCGAGTCTAAGCACACCCGGTTCCCACTGGTCGAAGGTCACCTTGACCACAGTGTCGGGCTGATCCACGTGAAGGATCTTCTGCGCCTCGTGAACGAGAACCGCACGGACTTGCGCAGCATCAAGCGAGACATCCTCACTGTGCCGGAGATGATGCCCGGAGACCGGCTTTTGAAGCTGTTCCTCGACAAGCACGCGCACCTCGCGCTGGCGGTGGACGAATTCGGCGGTGCCGTCGGGATCGTGACGCTGGACAATATCGTAGAGGAACTTGTCGGCGAGATCCAGGATGAGTTTGACGTGCCCGAAAAACCGGAATTCCACCGCATTAGCAGCGAGGAGTTTGAAGTTGAAGGCGGGCTGAACCTTTATGAGATCAACCAGATGACTGATCTTGAACTCGAGAGCGAGGAGGTTACAACGATCGGAGGTTTTGTGACGCATCTCTTGGGGCATTTCCCAAAGCCGGGCGAGACGTTTCGCATCGCCAACTACGAAGTTACAGCTACCAAAGTGGAAGCCCGCCGAGTGGCTCAGTTGCATTTCCGGCGTGTGAGCGGGATGGAGGATTCCGGGGATGCCGGGCCTACACAAATAGGGTCAACTCGGGATTGAAGATCACGGTTTCGCCTTGCCGAACCGCTGGGTCTGCACAAATGTCGGCCTCATGATTGCGCAGACTGAACTGGAACAACTCGCTGCTGACCTCGTGCAGCGTGCACCGCACGAAGCGGGGGATATTCTCTCTACCCGGACAGATGAAGATGCGCTGGCCGCTCTTGATTTGATCAACCCCTTGGTCGCGCAACAAATTCTGCGTGAACTCGATGATCGTCGTCGCAGTGAACTGCTTGCATCCGCCCCAGTGGAAAAAGCGCGCCAGTGGGTGCGCAACCAGGAGTATCCCGAAGACAGTGTGGGCTGGCTCATGGAACCGCCTGTCGCGGTCTTCCGCCCGCAAATGAGCGTGCGCGAGACCATCGAAGGCATGAGAAAACTCACCAAGAAAGCCTTCATTACCTACGGCTACGTCACGGATGAAAAGAACAAGCTCGTCGGCGTGCTCGTGTTCCGAGATCTTATGCTGGCGGAGCCGGAAAAGAAACTGGCTGACGTGATGTATACCAGCATCTTTTCTCTGAACCCAAGCATGGCGCTTACTGACGCCATGAAGTCCACGCTTAACCGGCACTTTCCAGTCTATCCCGTTTGCGACGAACAGGGCAGACTCCTGGGTTTGGTGCGCGGCCAAAGTCTCTTCGAAGCGCGCGCGATCGAGTTGTCTGCCCAGCCCGGCGCGATGGTGGGTGTGCATGAAGAAGAGCGCCTTGCTACGCCCCTGAAGCGCAGCTTCTGGATGCGCCATCCGTGGCTCCAGTTCAATTTGCTCACCGCATTTATTGCCGCGAGCGTGGTGGCGATCTTCCAGGACACGCTTAATAATGTGGTCATTCTCGCGACTTTTCTGCCCGTGCTCGCTGGGCAGAGCGGCAATACCGGATGCCAGGCTCTGGCCGTCTGTCTTCGCGGCTTGACGCTGGGCGATTTGAAATCCGGGCAAGAAAGAAGGCTTCTCATCAAGGAGGGCCTGCTCGGCCTGCTCAATGGAGTGTTCGTCGGACTCGTCGCTGGAATCGGGATGTATGTTTACTCGAAGATGCAGCACAACTCTCAGAGCGACCATGCCATCATTCTCGCGTTGACCGTCTTCTTTGCCATGATCGTCAGTTGCCTCGTCAGCGGTATTTCCGGTGTCACCATTCCGCTGGTATTGCGCAAGTTCGGCTTCGATCCGGCGACTGCTTCGAGCATATTTTTAACGACGGCGACCGATTGCGTGAGCATGGGCACGTTCTTGGGATTGGCGACCTGGCTGGTGCCAAGGTGACGGGTGACGCCCCATGATGATTCACTGACTTATGCCGGCACTCCGACGACTCCACCGGGCAGTCCGTCTTCCGGTTCCTCATCGGTTTTCACTGGCGGGCGATCGGACTGAACTTTAGCAACCGGCGGCGGGGTGGGGGGCTTGGGGGATTGGGGCGGATTGAGTATGCGGCCGTGCTCCATAATCTCCTTGATGTGGGATCCATCGAGAGTTTCATATTCGATCAAAGCGAGGGCGATGATATCCAGCTTGTCTTTGTTGGCTAAGATGATTTCACGGGCTTTCGAGTAAGCGCCGTCAATCAGGCGTTTCACTTCCTCGTCAATCTGCTGGGCGGTGGCTTCGCTGTAGTTGCGGCCGCGGGCGATGTCTCGCGCGAGGAACACGGCGCCTTCTGGCTCGCCGTATTCGATCATGCCGAGCTTCTCACTCATGCCCCATGCGCAGACCATGCTGCGGGCAATATTGGTGGCTTGACGGATATCACCCATCGCGCCGTTGGTGACGTCACCGAACTGAATCACTTCAGCCACTCGACCGCCCATAGCGACAACCAGATCGTCCAGGAGTTCGTTCTTGCGATGATTGAACTTGTCCTGTTCCGGCAGCCACATAGTGGATCCGAGCGAGGGGCCGCGGGGAATGATGGTGACTTTGTGCAGTGGGTCGGTGTTCTCCAGAATCTCAATCAGAATGGCGTGACCGGCTTCGTGGTAGGCGGTGTTCAGCTTTTCTTTGTCGGAGAGCGCCAAGCTGCGGCGTTCGCGGCCCCAGCGAACTTTGTCGCGCGCTTCTTCGAGTTCCGGTGTTCCGATGCCCTTCAGATTTCTCCGAGCGGCGAGCAGTGCGGCTTCGTTGATGAGGTTGGCAAGTTCCGCACCGGAGAAGCCTGGTGTGCCGCGCGCGATCTTCGAGAGATCGGCGTCTTCGCTTAACTTAACTTTTTTGGAATGAACGCGGAGGATTTCCTCGCGGCCTTTGATGTCGGGCA
Source organism: Verrucomicrobiota bacterium (assembly GCA_031400955.1). Taxonomy (GTDB): domain Bacteria; phylum Verrucomicrobiota; class Verrucomicrobiia; order Verrucomicrobiales; family Verrucomicrobiaceae; genus VFKE01. The sequence goes on along the minus strand of JANNQW010000156.1, from coordinate 15,905 downwards.
AACTCACCACAACCTGGCGGTCGAAGCGACCGGGGCGGAGCAGCGCGGGATCGAGCACATCGGGCCGGTTGGTGGCTGCGATGATGATGACGCCTTCTTGGGTGTCGAAGCCGTCCATCTCCACGAGCATGGCGTTCAGCGTCTGTTCGCGTTCGTCGTGTCCGCCGCCCATGCCATGTCCGCGATGACGGCCCACGGCGTCGATTTCATCGATGAAAATCAAGCAGGGTGCATTCTTCTTGCCTTGTTCGAACATGTCGCGCACTCGGCTGGCGCCGACACCGACGAACATCTCTACAAAGTCAGAACCGCTGATGCTGAAGAACGGCACGTCAGCCTCGCCAGCGATGGCTTTAGCCAGTAGTGTCTTGCCAGTTCCTGGTGCGCCGAGCATGAGAATGCCCTTGGGAATCTTGCCGCCAAGGCGTTGGAATTTTTTCGGGTCCTTGAGGAACTCGACGACTTCCCAGACTTCTTCCTTGGCTTCGTCGCAGCCGGCCACGTCTTTGAATGTGACCTTGTTGCGATCTTGATTGAGCATCTTGGCGCGGCTCTTGCCGAAGCTGAGCGCGCCACGTCCCGCGGATTTCATCTGCTGACGGATGAGGAAAAATAGTGCTACCAGCACAATTACGGGCAGCGCAGAAAGGAAGATCGTGCTGCCGCTCAAGCTCGTATCATTACGCGGTGCGAGCACCAAATCGGTCGCACCATCGAGGGCTTTCGACTTCTTCAGCAGCTCTTTAATCTCCTCCTTCTGATAGGGAATGTTCACCGGGGTGCGGAAGCGCAGGATTTTGGCGTCACCTTTCTTTTCCTGATACCGGCCCTCAATGTATTCCATGCCAGTGCCGGCTTCCTGGACAAGGTAAAGAGGTTGTTTTTCATCGACCACGAGCAAATCCTTTTCCACGATGGATTTGAATTCGGCGAAATTTTTCTCCGAGCTTCCAACGCGGGTAGAGTTCATGTTGACCCACGCCCATAGAATGATGAGGCCGGAAGCGCCGAGCAAAACGAGACCCTTCCAGTTGAACTGGGGTTCCTGATTGCGCCGGTTGTTCCGTGGTGGTGGCTGCTGAGGTTCTTCGTCGAACATGATATTTCAGAAATATGAAGTGAGAGGTACGATACACGCCGCCGGGCGAGTGGCAAAGGAAACCGCCATGGAATGCCGGAGTCAACCAGTGGCACTTTCTGCGCGTGATCTGGAGTCGTTCCATCTGCGACCCACTTTGCCTAAACCCGCACCTGTCCACTGCCTGTGACGAGATACTTGTAACTGCATAACTCCGGCAGCCCCATCGGCCCTCGGGCGTGGAGTTTGTCGGTGCTGATGCCGATCTCCGCGCCAAAACCGAACTCGCCGCCGTCGTTGAAGCGGGTGCTGGCGTTCCAGAGAACGACTGCGCTGTCCACCTCGTGGAGGAATTGTTTCGCCGCCGATTCCTCGGACGTGATGATGGCGTCGGTATGATGTGAGCTGTAGCCGTTGATGTGGGCGACGGCATCCGTGACATCAGCGACGGTTTTTACGGAAAGAATGAGATCGAGGTATTCCGTGCGATAGTCATCTTCAGTCGCGAGCTTGGCACCGGGCCAGAGTTTCACGATGGCGGCATCGCCGCGAATCTCCACACCTCGGGGACGGAGCAGATCAGAAAGCATCGTGCAGAAAGTTTTCGCAATTTCGTCATCGACGAGCACGCACTCGACTGCATTGCACGCGGCGGGTTTCTGGCACTTGCTGTTGATGATGATGTCCGCGGCCATCTTGAGGTTCGCATCACGATGAACGTAAACATGGCAGACGCCGTCGTAGTGCTTGATTACCGGCATGCGTGCAACGCTGACGACGCGTTCGATGAGTCCCTTCCCGCCGCGAGGAATGATGAGGTCGAGATACTGATCCATCTTTGCGAGGTGATCCACGCTCTCGCGGTCGGTGAATGGAATAAGCTGGATGCTGTCCTGTGGCAGGCCAGCTTTCTCACCGCCGCGTTGCAAAGCATCAGCGATGGCGCGGTTACTGTCGATGGCCTCGGATCCGCCTCGCAGGATGGTCGCATTGCCGGTCTTAAAGCAGAGAATGGCGGCGTCGCTGGTGACGTTGGGGCGTGATTCATAGATGATGCCGATGACGCCGATGGGCACGCGGACTTTTTGCAGGCGCAGTCCGTTGGGCCGGGACCATTCCGCGAGAATTTCGCCGACAGGATCGGGCAGTTTCGCCACATCTTCGATGGCGCTGGAGATGGCTTCGATGCCTTTGGCATCGAGCCCGAGGCGTTCGAGCATGGGTTTTGCTGTGCCGATTTTCTCAGCGCGCTGCACGTCTTCCGCGTTGGCAGCAAGTATGGATTTTTCCGCCGCGCGAATTTCTCCGGCCATGGCGAGCAGGATGGCGTTCTTTTGCGCGGTGGTGAGCTTTACCAGCGCACGCGAAGCGGCGCGGGCGCGGCGACCGAGGTTGAGGATGCGATCGTGGATGCTGGCGGACATGAGGGAGTGGCAATATGCCGGAAGTGCCGAGTTGCACAAGTGCGGCGCTCAACCCTCGTCGTCGGACTCGCGCTCGAATACGAGCACTCGCTGCACGGCGAAGCTGCAGATGAAAAGCACGATCTCGACCAGTGGTTTGGCGGCGTAGGGGTTCCAGTCCGCGCGCAGCATGAGGCTGCGGATGGCGAGCAGCGAGATCACGGCCAACAGCGTCTCTTGTGCGGCGAACTTGGTAATGGACCAAATGAAGCTGGAGCGGGAGCGGAAGACGAAGTCTTTGTTCAGTGTAAAATTCAGCGTGCCAGAAAAAAGGCGCGCGATGCCGATGCTCCATGCCAGGCTCTGTGTCATGCCAAAGATGATCGCGAAAATGATGAAGTCCACCACGCTAGCCAGGAGCGAGGTTGAGAGAAAGCGGATGAAGACGAAGTAAATCCGCATCGAGTCCTTCAAGGGGTTGAAGTGCGAGGATGCGTTCTCGTCGATGTAAACGGTCTGGATGGGAACGGCGCTGATGTTAATCTTGACCTGCGCGGCCATGATGAGCATCTGCAGTTCAAATTCGTAGCCATTGGCTCTCGAGCGGAGGAGTTTAGGCATCAGCGCCCGCGGAATCGCCCGCAGGCCGGTCTGGGTATCGTTGACCTTGGGGCCAACAAGGATGCGGAAAATGCGACGGGTAAGATCATTGCCGAAACGGCTGCGCATCGGTACGTCGCCTGAAAAGGCGCGGGAACCGAGCACCAGATCGGCGCGTGTTAACTCTGCTTTTTCACCGACGGTGATAATATCGTCCGGCAAGTGCTGCCCGTCTGCGTCAGCAGTTACCAGCACGGCATCGGGTTCATTGAGGCAGAGGAAATAGTTTATCCCAGTGCGGAGAGCGGCGCCCTTGCCGAGATTCACCGCGTGACGCAGCACTATCACTTTCGGGCGTGTGGCTGCTGACTGGAACACAGCCTGATGCGCATCACGACTGCCATCGTCCACCAGAAGAATGCGAGTGATTTTGTCGGATGTAGCCAGTGCATCCACGACTTCAAGCATGGACTCGACCGGATTCAGCGCGGGAATGAGCACCGTGATGGCCATTGTCTATTTCGTGGCCGCCTGTCGCACCGGGAAGCGGGTTCCAGAACCTCGGCCTTCGACGATTTCTGTGATCTGCTCGGGATGGCGGCCGGCAGCGATGACGCATTCGACCCCGCCGTTGACCGCATCGCGCACGGCGCGGAGCTTGCTGGCCATGCCGCCGATAGAATGTTTGCCCTTCTCATTTTGCACCAGATGAAGAACGCTTTCGACATCCGTCACTAAGGGAACAATGTCCACTGCACCATCGGCGCGATGTTCCATGAGGCCGGGCACACTGGTAAGGAGCACGAGAAGGTCGGCGCCCCAGAGCACCGCGACGCTGGCGGAGAGCTTGTCGTTGTCTCCGAAGCGAAGTTCCTCGACGGCGACCGAGTCGTTTTCATTGATGACGGGAACGGTATTCTCGAATTCAAGCAAGCGAAGCAGCGTGGCCTTGAAGCGATCTGCGCGATCCTTGTTCCCCAGGTCATCATGGGTGAGCAGGAGCTGGGCGACATGCAGGCCATAGCCGCGCAGGAAACTTTCGTAGCCATGCATGAGATGGGTCTGACCGACGGCGGCGCAGGCCTGGAGCGTCGAAATCTCTTCAGGCCGTTCCTTGAAACCGAGCGGTTTCAGACCGGATGACACCGCGCCGCTGCTGACGATGACGACCGAATGCCCGCGATGTTTGAGTTCCGCGATGGCTTCTACAAGACGCGCGAGCTGCACCTGGTCCATCTCCGCGCGATCAATACGCGTGAGGATGCCAGATCCGAATTTGAGAATTACGCGTTTGCCGCCCATGTGAAACAGAGCAGGCACCATGTCCTCAAGGGCTGCAGTTTGCAAGTGCGCGGAAATTCATCATGCGGTCACTGCTTCTCAATCACCGCTTTGGTTTTGTTAGCATGCTCGATTAAGTTTCTGGTCTGATGTGCTTTGATGTCGTAGCTCGACGCTGCAGACGGTTCAGATGCTGAAAGTTCTTTAGAACGTCGCTGTGTCGTCCAGGGCCAGCTTGATAAGATCGGGAAGCGCGGCCCTGGCTCTTGGCCCAAACCTGCGCGACTTGTGTTTAATGATTGTAGATGTTTGTAACAAGAACCCTTCAACACTGTGCCCATCATTTGAGTGCTCATGACATCTTCTGCAAATATTCTTGCATAGCGGAAGGATTCACTGCCTACTGCAAATAATTAGCAGCCCTCAAAATTTACTTCCATGCTCTCTCCTGAAGAACGCCGACTCATCATTGGCATTCTTTCACTGCTCCTGTTCGGCGCGATGATTGATGGCTGCCGGTCGCGCGTCGTGATGCGGGAAACGACAAAGACTGTGCTCCCCAGTGTTCTTCCAGCTAAACCGGGGCTCATCCGCGAGTGAGTTGTGCAGCTGATACGGCGCGCAAACTCATCAAGACTTGGGTTTGGACTTAATCTTGGTCTTGGGTGCTGGCGTAGGCGTGGGCGTAGGCGTGGGCGCTGGTGGGGTCGGCTCGGGAGCCTGTGTTGGGGGTGGCGTTGCCTCCGCAGATGGAACGGGAGGGGCCGTGGCGCCAGGAGGAAGCAGGGGAGGTGCCGTGATCTGGGGCAGTTCAAAGGCGGGCGGTGCTGGCTTTGGGGCTGGTGGAGGTCCGGCCACTTCGGTCTGTGGCAAACCCGAGCCCATCAATTGCTGGCGCTCATCAAGTGCCTGAGTAAACATTGACATCTTGCCGGGATATTTTTGGAGCAATGATTCAAAGTGCTTCCTGGCTTCTTCATCCTTGCCTTCCTGCCAGAGCAGATCGCCGAGTTGAATGTCCGCAGCGGGTGCGAGTTCGTCTTGCGGACTGCTCTTGAGAAAGTTCTCGAAGGTCGCGCGAGCCGCGTCCTTGTCACCCATCGCAGCCTGCTTGGTGCCGAGGGCGATGGTCGCGGAGTCGCGCAAGTTGTGCGAAGGCAGGCTCTTGAGAAACTCCTGGAGTGCGTCGATGGACGATTGCTTTTTCCCCTGCTGCCAGAGCAAGTCAGCCTTTTGCAGAAGCGAGTTGCCTGCCGCGGTGCTGCCAGGATATTTCTGGATCACGACATCGCAATCCTCCACGCTCGTCGAAGAAGAAAACTTCTCTGCGGCCTCTAGGTTGCGCTGCGCGGTGAAATGTCGCGAAGTGAACAGGCCGGTCAGCAGCATGACGACAAGCAGGAGCGCGAGCACGACTTTCCTGAAGTTCTTCTCGAGGAACTTCTCGATGCGGCTTTCCGCTGTCAACACGACAGGCGGATCGGATGGAACTGCGTGGAGGGATTTTTCGTTTGTCATGACTGTGGCCGTTGGGGTTTTCCTCAGGCGCCTACTTTCGCACGTGCTTCGTCAGCGAGCGCGGTTGAAAGATAGCGTTCGCCAGTGGAGCAGGCGATGGTAACGATGATCTTGCCCTTGTTTTCAGGACGTGCGGCGACTTGCAATGCGGCCGCGACATTGGCTCCGGTGCTGATGCCAACGAGGATGCCCTCTTCCTTGGCCAGGCGGCGGGCCATGGCGAAGGCGTCATCATTTGAGACCTTGATGCATTCAGTGATCTGTGCATTGCCCGCTTCGTCCTTGAGATGGAGGTTTTTCGGCACGAAGCCCGCGCCGGTTCCTTGAATTTTGTGCGGCCCCGGCTGCACCGGCTGGCCGGCGAGCGTCTGGTTGATGACCGGTGATGCTTCCGGTTCCACGGCGATGGCTTGGAAGCTGGTTTTGCGCGGCTTGATGACTTCGTAGCAGCCTGTGATGGTGCCGCCCGTGCCCACGGCCGAGATGACGATGTCCACCTTGCCGTCGGTGTCCGCCCAGATTTCTTCAGCGGTTGTCGTCTTGTGAATTGCCGGGTTGGCCGGATTCTCGAACTGCTGCGGCATCCAGGCGCCGGGTGTGCTCTTCACAATTTCTTCCGCCTTGGCGATCGCGCCCTTCATGCCTTGCGCACCAGGCGTGAGCACCAGTTCCGCGCCCAACATGGCCAGCAGCGTGCGGCGCTCCAGCGACATGGTTTCCGGCATGGTGAGGATGATTTTGTATCCTTTCGCGGCAGCGACGAAGGCCAGCGCGATCCCGGTGTTGCCGCTGGTGGGCTCTACGATCAGGGTGTCCTTCTTTAAAATACCGCGCTTCTCTGCGTCTTCGATCATCGACATCCCGATGCGGTCCTTCACGGAGCCGAGCGGATTGAAGAACTCGCACTTCAGTGCGATGGTGGTGCTGGGATCGATGCCTGCACTGGCTGGGATGCGGTTAAGTTTGACCAGCGGGGTGCGGCCTACGGTTTCGACGATGTTGTTATAGATGTGGCCCATGACGATGGTTGGTTGGATTTTGGTCGGATAAAATAATGCCGCACACGGTGCGTGGCGGGAGGGTTTCTATAGGCGGCGGCGCATGGCTTGCAAGACAAAAAGGTTGCGCTCACTGCCTGCGGCGTGGCACGATGCGTCATGCCATTCCTCCTTTCTGAAACCGATGTGGTTCACGAACTGGCATCCGTCCCCGGATGGCAGCGCGAAGGCGGAGAGATTGTGCGCACCTTGAACTTCCCGAGCTACATGGCCGGAATTAATTTTGTCAGCGAAGTGGCGAGGATCGCAGAGGAGGTCAATCATCATCCGGACATTCATATCGGCTGGCGCAAGGTCACCCTCCGTCTCAGCACCCACAGCAAGGGCGGGTTGACTGAGCTGGATTTTGCGGTCGCGCGAAGGATCGACCGTAGCGTCGTATAATCACAGCTATGAGGAACTGTCCATCGGAGAAATCCTGTCCTCGCCTCCGTTATTGCCAACGCCCATGCAGCATGGTAGAGGTTCCTCGTGGAACCGATCATCAACCTTGAAGAAACCATCGGCAAGACGGTCGGCAGATGCCGCCCGCCCGCAGATTCGCTCAAAGCGGCGATGGCATTGCAGCAAACCGTGGTTGATTTGCAAAAATCTTTTGGCAATCGGCTGTTCCCTCGCGGAGTTTACCGCTTCCGTTCCCATGAGGATGCGGATGCCTGGACATGGAAGATGCTGACACGCCCGAAGTAGAAGAATCCCGCCCGCCGACGCAGGCAGAGATCACAAGTCTCTGTCGTCGGCTTAACGAGTTGGGCGCACGCTACATCGTGGTGGGAGGACTTGCCATTCAACAAGCGGGCTATCCCAGGCCGACATTCGACGTGGATTTGATCATCGACCTTGCTCCTGGAAATGAAGCGAAGATTCTGCTCGCGGTCTCCGAGTTGCCAGAACACGCGGCTGCAGAATTGAAAGTGGGCGAGGTCGCGGAATTCACCGTCATCCGTGTTGCGGATGTTTTTACAGTGGACTTGATGAAGTCAGCCTGCGGACTGGCTTATGCTGACTTGATTGACGATGCCGTGGTGAGGGAACTCGATGGTGTTTCTATTCCCTTCGCTTCACCAAAGAAACTCTGGCTCATGAAACAGACGCATCGCGAGAAGGATGCGGTGGACCGCTTGTTTCTCAAGCAACTGCTGGGCGATGAACTGCCGCCGACTCCGTCGCGTCCGCCATCATTATAGCGCCGGGCAATTGATCAAGGCTTCTGCGTTTGCGGAAGGCGTGGCCGAGAATTCTGCGCCTTGGGGGGATCGTCACGTTCTTGGGCTTTCACGCGCTGCTCGGCTGGAATGCCCAGCCGCTCTTCGAGGATGGGGAGATTGTTCATGATTGTGCTGCTTTTCATTTTCATGCCCTGATCATAATGGCGTTTCATGATTTCATAGGCCCGCTGGTCCGTCTCGCGCTCGTTGAGCTTGAAAAGTTCATAGGCCGCCCTTCGTTCATAAAAACTGTTGGCACCGCGTTCGTATGCTTTTAGAAACATTTCTGCCGCCTTGCGTGGTTGCCGCTGCTGCTGGCGGTCGGCGTAGATCATTCCCAGCTTGACCAGGAGCTTGGGATGATCCGGGAGATAGCGCAGTCCCTCTTGCAGGATTTCCACGCCGCGTTCGACATGGTCGCGGTAGAGCTTGCTGCGGAGCGCCGCACGCAGTTTATCATCACGCTGATAGGATGAGGCGGCGTTGTAGGCCTGGTGCCACGAGGCTTCGTCCCAATATGTCACTTCGCGCGGCTGCAATCGTGTGGTGATTGTCATCAGTGAATCCACCTTGCCCCAGTCTGTGTCCTCAAATGCAGAGTAGGCTTGCAAGTAAGTGATGCTGGCGACCAGTGAGCGTAATCCGCCAAGCGACGCCGCGAATCCCATTTGCCCGAGGCTCTCGCGCGCGTCCATGCCGATGGGCGTTTGCAGCAGTCCATTGGCTCGCAGTTCCTCCGAGAACCGTTCTTCGAAGGGAAGCTTCGCGATGCCGATGACGGCGAGCAGCACCACAGCAGCAGCTTTGCGATTGAGTTTCACAATTCTTTCTCCGAGAAAATGAGATGCGCCACACCGGCGTAGAGGACGACGTAGGCCGCCGCGAATCCCGTGGTTTTTGCAAGTGTCGCCAGCGGGATTGAGCTTCCTTCGATCACTGCCTGCACCTGGTCGAAGAGTCCGAGATCGGGAATCAGCAACGCAAGCACGAAGGCGCAGATTTTCTTCCAGGTCACCGGCAAGGCCTTAAGCACGAAGGCGCGCAACAGCCCCTGTCCCTGGCCGGCGATGGTGAAACAGAAACTCATGAGGATGGTGAACAGAGTTGAAGTCGCAATGCAGGACAACAGCAATGCGAGTGAGGCCACAACCGCCGCCTTGAGAAACACACACCACACGCCGGCATGAAGACTCCATGTCAGCCCCTGGTGTGCGATGATCGCCCTGACCGCCGCGATGTTTTCCGGGGTGTCACTTTGTTCCGACTTAAGCGCCTCGATATTCGCTGCGATGATCATGGTCTGCTTCAACCAGAGCACGCCGCTGAAAATGATATCCATGAACAACAGTCCGCCGCCAATCAGGAGCAGCACGCCCAGAAGTTTTCCGATGAGATATTCGTGACGCGGCACGGGTTTGCTCAGGATTGTGTAGAGGGTGCGATCTTCCACATCGCGAGGCAGCAGCAGCGCGGTGGCGGCGATGGCCATGACAATCGAGAACACCTGCAGCGCGCCGAAGACCACGTCCTTCAGCAGTTTAAGTTGCTGATCCGGGCTGCGCGTTGGGAATGCGAAGGCGGCGGCCACCACGATGACACCAAAGAGCAGCAGCAGAAAAAGTATCTTCATGCGCACCAGCTGTGTCACTGTATTGGTCGCCAGCGCCCACACTCGCGCGGGCGAGAATGCGCGGTAACGCCGGGTGGAGTCTGTTGGTTTGCTGGTCATTCCTCGTCTCCTGTTTGCACTGTTGTTTCCAGAAAAAGCCGCTCCAGCGTGGTTCGAGGTTTTCCGATGGATATCATTTTCGCTCCGCCGCTGCCGGTGAAGATGGCGCGGACCTGTGCCAGTTGCTCGGGGCTTGCGTCCTCGATGATGATCTCCGTCTGATTCTCAACGGAGATCAGATCCTCCAGCCGTCCTTCCTGGACCATGCGTCCCTGCGACATGATGCCTACTCGGTCGCAGACCTCCTGCATTTGTTCCAACAGATGGGAGGTGACGACAAAGGTAATGCCGCGCGATTTCAATTCCAGGATGAGATCACGGATGCGTCGTGAACCCGCAGGATCCACTCCCGCCGTTGGTTCATCGAGGATCAACAGACGCGGTTCGTGAATCAAAGCCTGGGCCAGTCCGATGCGTTGCAGCATGCCCTTCGAGTAACCGCCCACACGCCGGTCCGCGGCGCTCTTCAATCCGGTCAGATCCAGCATGGCATCAGCGCGATCGCGCAGCTCGCCGCCACTCAGTCCGCAGAGTTTTCCGAAAAATAGCAGCGTCTCATGACCGGTGAGATGTTTGTAGAAATACGGGTTCTCCGGAAGGAAGCCCACGTCGTGGCGGCTGGCGACTTCATTACTGCCGCGACCGAAAATGCTGGCGCTGCCCAGTGTCGGTTTCAGCAGGCCAAGCATCACCTTCATGGTGGTGGATTTGCCGCAGCCGTTGGGGCCGATCAAACCATAGACTTCACCGGGAGCAACGCTGAAGGACAGTTCCCTCACCGCCGTCAGTGGCTTGCGGCCCATCGCGCCCTGGAAAACCTTCGTGAGATTCTCCACCGATACGGCCGATGTTGGCTCGCTTCTGATCTGTTTAATTTCTTCGGTCATGATTTTTTGCGACTCATCCGGCATCAACCTTTCCGGGGTGATGTCTATTGCACGATGGTGAATCCTTTGACTCCTGCAAGCTCCGGGATGACTTGCACCGCCGATTCCCGGATGTTCCCGCCCAGTGAACTATCCTGCACTGCCATGAGGAACGCCTCCAGTTCATCGCCGTCGTGTGATGATGCTTGCAACTCCACCCGTCCATCGGGCAGGTTTCTCACCCAGCCCGTCACCTCGTAGCCGCCCGCGATGCGCTTCACGGCATAACGAAACCCGACGCCCTGGACGCGACCGGAGTAGAGGACTTGTTTGGCGGGCATGAGGAATGATGGATTAGGTTGGACACACGGACGCTGTGTTCACTTAAGCGCAATTAATTCAAACAGGGCAAATACCCCGTGCGATTTTCTTGCCGAAGTTATGATTCACATCCCTGTTGCCGTGACCGTAAAGATAGGGTAACGGGCGCAATCATGCACCAATCGGGATTCTTCACCCGTATGTTCTTCTGGCTTTCGGGGGCCAGCACTGAAAATCTGAATGACTGCCCTTCGTGGGAACGGCGCAAGTATGTGGCCTTTGGCGCGACCGTGCTGGTGCCCTGCGTGTTTGCCCTCATCGCTGCGGCTTATACGGTTTCCACATTGACCGATAACATGTGGGTGATTTGCGGAGTGGCACTGGCGTGGGCCTTCATCATTCTTACCGTGGACCGGGCGTTGCTGGCGACGTATCGCGCTTATCAGTCTTTCTTTCGAAAAATCAGCCAGCTCGGACTTCGCGTTGTCGTCGCGGGATTGATGGGCATCACGATCTCGCATCCGCTGACACTGTTATTGTTCAAGGACACAGTCAGCTCGGTGATCGAGAAAGAGCGTGATGCCGAGATCGTCCAAGTGAGAAAGGATGGGGCGGCGGGAAAGTATGAAGTAGAAATCAAAATCACCGCCCTCGACCGCGATATCGCTGCGGCGCGAGTGAAGTGGGACGAGACTTTCAGCGCGGCATTTCTGGCCGGAGGGGAACAGAAGGAAGCGGTGACCGGGGACGAGAAGAAGAGGCGCATGGATTTGGAGAAAATGATTCTCGAAGCCCAGGCACCGACAAGTGAAAGGCTGCAAGAAATCACCAAGGAAATCACGACTCTCGTGGAACAGTCGAAGAAGCTTCAGGGTGAACTGGACTTCTGGCAGAAAGAATTCGAGCGCGAAGTGAACGGGCAGCGCAGCGGCCTTGTTGGCCTTGGGCCGCGTGCGATGAGCATTCAGGAGGACCAGCTTATATGGCGGCGGGATGAATCGAAACGGCTGGCGGTGCTTCTACAGGCGCGCACCAAGGACAAGAACGACCTGCTGGCGGAGTTCGCGGGCATCGAGCAGGGGTTGACGGCTGCCGCTGCGACCAAGGCCACTGAACTTGCGATGAAACAGAGGCAGGAAGAAGCGCGGCTCGACGTGCTGAAGCGCCAGGTGCAGCAGCAGCAGGCGGATCAGTTTGTGGAGCAGCAGAATCAGATCCGGGCGACGCTGAAATCGCAAATTGATGCGCGCATTGATCAGACGAAGGTCTTGCAGAGTCAGCTCGTGAAACTGGGTGAGGATGAAAATTCCCGCGTGGCACTGATTCGTGCCGAACCGCGGCGCGACATCCTGAAACAGACACTGGCCTTGCACCAGCTCTTCAAGGAGGGCGCGGAGGGCGGCGTCTTCGCGCTCACCGCCTACGTCGTTCTAACGTTCCTTTTTATGCTCGTGGACACGATCCCGGTGATGGTTAAATTCTTTTCCAAGCCGGGGCCGTATGATACGATGGTGGACTGTGACGAAGTGCGCTTCGATCGCGAGCGCGACACCTTCCTCGCGAGCTACAAGCGTTACATGGACGAGCTTTCATCGGGACGATTACTGCATCTAACAAGGCACAAGCCATTGGAACAGGCGCTCATCGAGGGTGTTGACAGGACCCGTGTGGCAAAAGAATTCATCGAGAACCTGATGGATCTTGAAAAGACCTTCGAGGCCCGCGTGCAGACCGAACGGCTGGCGATTGCCGCATCTGGGTCACAGGATCTTGCCGGACGCCTCGCGATGCTGGAGCACATGGCGGAGACCTTTTACGGTGATTTGCGCACGCGCATGGAAAAGTTTTTTGCCAATGCAGACCCAACGCGCTCGGTGTTGTGACACAACGCTTCCGGGTGCTTCCGTGGATGAGCAGGGTGGATTATTTATGGAGCGTGAATTTCGGGTCGCATTTCTCCGCTCTTGCCATAGGCCCTTCTTTCTTCTAAAGCGAGGGTTAACATGGCTTCCATTTCGATCCGACAAGTCACGAAAAAGTTTGGCACCACGCTGGCGCTGAATGACGTGAGCTTGGAGATTCAGGCCGGGGAATTGTTTTTCCTCCTGGGGCCGAGCGGGTGTGGTAAAACGACGCTGCTGCGGCACGTCGCTGGATTTTACACTCCGGACAAGGGGCAGATACTGTTCGATGACGAAGATGTATCGCGTTTGCCACCACATAGACGTGGCGCAGCGATGATGTTTCAGAGCTATGCACTGTGGCCGCACATGACGGTGGCGGAAAATGTGGCGTTCGGCCTAGAGGAACGGAGGCGCCCGAAGCGGGAGATCGACGACCGCGTGGTCGAGGCGCTCCGGCTCGTCAAGATGGACGGCCTGGGATTGCGGCGCATACCACAACTTAGCGGCGGTCAACAGCAGCGCGTCGCGCTCGCCCGGGCACTGGTGGTGCGTCCCAGTGTTTTCATGCTTGATGAACCGCTCTCGAACCTCGATGCCAAGCTGCGGATTGAGATGCGATCGGAAATCCGCCGCATTTGCAAAGAATTTGGCCTGACCGGCATCTATGTGACGCATGATCAAAAGGAGGCGCTGAGCATGGCCGACCGCATGGCGATCATGGACGCAGGGAAGGTGGCGCAAGTCGGCGCGCCGATGCATGTTTACCGCAATCCTGTCAGCCGGATGGTGGCGGAGTTTATTGGCGAAACGAACTTTATCGATGGGGCTATCAAGCAGGCGAGCTATCGCGATGGATTGTGGGATGTGGAAACACCGTGTGGTATGTTGCGCGGACGACCGAGTGGCGACCTGATTCCCGTGGTGGGCCAGCCGGTGACGCTGAGCATCCGGCCCGAATCGTTGGCTCTGCGCGAAGTTTCGGACTCACCGAACCGCTTTTTCGGAAACATCATCGAGACCACTTATCTGGGCGAGATGGTGCAGTATGAACTTGCCCTGCGTGACGGCACGCCGATGCGAGTGTCTGAGATGAACCCGCTGGAAATCCTGCAACCCGGAGCGGATGAGATCCGTGTCATGGCGGCAACGGACGACGTAGTGATTCTGCGGCGGTGAGTATGAGTAGTCCGCGTGTCCTCACGCGGTTTTATTTTCCCTCAATCCTGAGCCGCGAAGGGACTCGCGGACTACTTTATTTGCGCCACATTAATGCGAGGAACAGCGGAAACTCCTTCCGCGCGCGGTTCTCAGCGCGCGATCTCGGTCCGGGTTCGCTCTGTTTTTCGGAAACCCACTCTTCAAGACCTGCGAGTGTGAATCCAGCGCGAAAGCCGAAGCTCATGAGTTCCGTGAGACTGTGATGGAAGCTGGTGGTGCTCTCGCTTCCCTGCTTGCCGGGGTGCATCAAAATTGGAATGCTCAGCGACGAGGCATAAACATCGAGCCGGCGATACTGAATTTTCTTTTCCTCATCCCAGCCCCAGCTCGTCTGACGCGGGATGCGGAAGCAGGGATGGTTCATCACCCAAAGCATCCGTCCGCCAGGATGCAGCGCGGTGGCGGCAGCGGCGCAGACCTGATCAAGATGCGGCATGTTTTGTAGGGCCAGGATGGCACTGACTGCATCGAAAGGACCAAGACCATGCAGATGCGCTGCATCGCGGGCGTGATAGTGGATGGGTTCCCGTGAAGGATATGTTTTTGCCTTTTTGATGAGCGAAGGTGCCGCATCCACACCAGTGACGGCACAGCCTTTCGCCACCAGCGCGCGGGCGAAAACACCCTGGCCGCAGCCGAGATCGAGCACGGATTCGTCAGCCACCGGTTTCAGCAAAGCGAGCGCACCGGGGATGACGATGCGCTGGTAAATTTCGGAGCCCTGCGCTCCGATGATCCCGTCATACCAGCCTGCGGATTTTTCCCACGACGTGTCGGGTTTGCGCTCCGGCGCGCGCTGCGGTTTCGGTCGTGGATCTCGTTTCGGCCAGCTCATGGGATTTGGCGAATGAAGCAGGTCATGGCCTGCGTGCTGCAAAAAAATGACGCCGGCAGGAGCCGGCGTCATTCAATTGGCGAATGTGGCTCTGAAGAATCAAGCCTTAGCGAATCGTTCCGCCACAGCGTTCCAATTCACAACATTCCACCATGCGGCGATGTAGTCGGGACGCTTGTTCTGATACTTTAAATAGTAGGCGTGCTCCCACACGTCGCAGCCGAGCAAGGGGGTGCCGGAACTGTCCATGAGCGGATTGTCCTGATTAGGCGTGCTGATGATGGCCAGCTTGCCGTCTTTCTTAACGAGCCAGGCCCAGCCGGAGCCGAAGCGACCGACGCCGGCCTTGCCGAAGGCTTCTTTGAAGGCGACAAATGAAGTGAACGAGGCATTGATCGCCGCAGCGAGATCGCCGGTGGGTGCTCCGCCTGCATTGGGGGCCATGATGTTCCAGAAGAACGTGTGGTTCCAGTGACCGCCGCCGTTGTTGCGCACGGCGGCGCGTTTGTCCTCGGGCACCTTGGCGAGATTTTTCACGAGATCGTCGATGCTCAGAGCTTCGAGTTCCGCGTTGCCTGCCAGCGCGGCATTGAGGTTGGTCACGTAGGCGTTGTGATGGCGGTCGTGATGAATTTCCATCGTCAGCGCGTCGATGTGGGGTTCCAGCGCGGCTTTTTCGTAGGGAAGGGGAGGAAGGGTGTGAGCCATGGTCTTGTTGGGTGGGGTGTTTGGAGTTGGAGTTTTATTAATGGTGGTATCTGCCGCAGATGAGATTCGGGCGCCTGCCAGTGCTGGAAGTCCGAGGAGTCCGAGTGCGTGTCGCCTTTTCATTTTGGAATCGATGGGATGGAAATGGGATGTAGCTCTGATACGCCCGTGGGCAAGA
>JANNQW010000155.1:0-4438 GCA_031400955.1 Verrucomicrobiota bacterium | reverse complement strand
TCCGCCAGCGGCATGTGCGAGTCCGGGCGCATCCTCCATCACCTGCGCAACAACATCGAGAAACCGGAAACAACCCTCCTGTTTGTCGGCTACTGCGCAGAGCACACGCTCGGTGCCAAGTTGCGCTCGGGCGCGAAATCCGTGAACATCCTCGGCGATGCCTTCCGCGTTCGCGCTCACATCGAAATCATCGATTCCTATTCAGGCCACGCGGACCACGGTGAATTGCTCGAATATTTTAAACACATCACCGGCCCCAAGAAGCAAGTCTTCCTTGTTCACGGCGAACCCGAACATGCGGAGGCATTGCGCGATGCCCTGGTGCTGGAACAGCCAACGGGCAACATCTCTGTGGCCAAACTCCACGAAAGCGTAATACTCTAAACTGATGAAATCACTTTTTCTGACCAACGAATATCCACCGCACATTTACGGCGGCGCCGGCATCCATGTGCAATACCTCACGCGTGAGCTTTCGCGCATGTGCGATGTCGAGGTGCGCTGTTTCGGCGATCAGGACGACCGCGCCAACGATCACCTCAGGGCCACGGGCTACGGCTTGAACACGGATCTCTGGACCTGCCCCAAGCAACTCACTAGCGTCTTCGCCGCCGTGCAGCGCAGCTTAAGTTTTAACACCACCAAGATCGACGCCGACATCGTGCATCTGCACACCTGGTATACCCACTTCGGCGGAATCCTCGCCAAACTGAACTATGGCATCCCAATGGTGCTCACCACTCACTCGCTGGAACCGCTGCGGCCATGGAAGCGCGAGCAGCTTGCCGGAGGCTATGATTTCTCCGTGTGGGTGGAAAAGACCGCCATCGAAATGGCTGACGCTGTCATCGCCGTCTCGCAGGAAACCAAGGTGGACATCCTGCGCTTCTTCGATGCTGACCCCAAAAAAATCCACGTCATCCACAACGGCATCGACCCCGTGGAATATCACAAGATCGACGCGCCCGACGTGCTGCGGAAAAATGGTGTGGATCCGGACAAACCATTCGTGCTTTTCGTGGGCCGCATCACGAGGCAAAAAGGCATCATCCACCTGGTGCGTGCCATCAAGCACATGAGCCCTGATTTCCAAGTCGTGCTCTGCGCAGGCGCTCCCGACACCCCGGAAATCGCTGCCGAGATGAAGCAGGCCGTGACCGAGGCCCAGGCAAAACGTGACGGCATCATCTGGATTCAGGCCATGCTTCCCGTGCAGGAAAAGATCGCTCTTTATTCTCATGCGGACGTTTTTTGCTGTCCCTCCATCTATGAACCCTTCGGCATCATCAATCTCGAAGCCATGGCCTGCGAGACCGCCGTCGTCGCCAGCGCCGTCGGCGGCATCAAGGAAGTCGTTCTTCCGGGTGAGACCGGCATTCTCGTCCCGCTGTTGCAGCAGGCGGAAAGCCCCTACGAAGCGCTTCATCCGGAACAATATGCGCGCGACCTCGCCGAAGCCGTCAACAAACTCATGGCCGATTCGTCGCTGCGCGAGCGCATGGCGAAGGCTGGTCGCGAACGCGCCGTGGATCACTTCAGTTGGAGCGCAATCGCGGAGAAGACCTTCGAACTCTACCAATCGCTGCTCTGATTTCGAGCGGTGCCGGACCCAGTCAACATTTCCGAAATATTCGGCACCGCCACACCGTGTTACTTTGATGCGCCGAATACTCGCCATTACTCTGCTTTCGCTTCCGCTTCATGGCGCGGAGCAACTGCCGGGGCATTCCGTCCACGGCGAGGCCTTTGATGAAGGGCCGCGGCAGGCTGCGGTGCTGATCGAGGGTTGTGGGAAAGTGGACTTCCCGATCACCACCAAGAACGCGGACGCACAGAAATTTTTCAACCAAGGAGTCGGACAGTTGCACGGCTTCTGGTATTTCGAGGCAGAGCGATCCTTCCGCCAGGTGGCGATGCTGGATCCGGACTGCGCCATGGCCTTCTGGGGTTGCGCGATGGCGAATTTGAATAATGCCAAGCGCGCAGGCGGCTTTAT
Organism: Verrucomicrobiota bacterium; assembly: GCA_031400955.1. GTDB lineage: Bacteria > Verrucomicrobiota > Verrucomicrobiia > Verrucomicrobiales > Verrucomicrobiaceae > VFKE01. The sequence goes on along the minus strand of JANNQW010000155.1, from coordinate 2,442 downwards.
CAAGAAGGCCGCCGGGAAAAAAATGTCGGCTTCCAAACGCGAGCAGAACTGGATATCGGCGCTGGAGAAATTTTACGCCGACGAGAAAAAAGAGAAGAAGTTGCGGCAAATGGACTTCATCAAAGCGATCGAGGACATCGTCAGCGACTTTCCGGAAGATCTCGAAGCCAAAGCCTTTCTTGCCTGGGCCATCTGGCACGCCAAGTCGGACAGTGTTCCGATGGTGAGCCGGGAGACGGTCGATGCTTTGATCCGGCAGATTTTCGCGAAGGAACCGATGCATCCGTCGCATCACTATGTGATTCATCTCTGGGACGACAACAAACCCGCGCGTGCTGTTGCCTCGGCGGCGCAGTGCGGGCAGACCGCGCCGGGCATCGCCCACATGTGGCACATGCCGGGACATGCGTTCTCCAAGGTCAACCGGCTCGATGACGCCGAGTGGCAGCAGGAGGCGGCGACGCGGGTGGATCACGCCTACATGATCCGCACGCAAATCCTCCCGGACCAGATCCACAACTACGCCCACAATACCGAGTGGCTCATCCGCACGCTCAATCAGATCGGACAGGCACACCAAGCCGTGACGCTTGCGAAAACCCTGATCGAGATTCCGCGCCATCCGGATTACAACACCATCGACAAGGGGAGCAAAAGTGCCGGATACGGCCGGACGCGACTGCTGGAGACACTCATCAAGTTTGAATTGTGGGACGAGTTGCTCGCACTCGAGGGATCGCCGTATCTCGATGAGACGCAGAATCATTCATTTGAAGCGAATCGTCTGCGCGCCCTGGGTGTTGCGTCATTCAATAAAAATGATTCATCCGCGCTCGACCGTCATCTCGCCGCACTCACTAAATTAAATAAAAAGCCGGTGACCACTGCGGAGAAAGTCGATCCCGAGGAAAATGTCGAGCCTGCGGAAAAATCTTCCACGCCCGAGAAAGACAAACCGGCGACTTCAGAAAAGGATAAAGCCAGCAGCTCCGAGAAGAAAACATCCGCGAAACCTGAGAAGGGAAAGCCAGACGCCAAGAAATCCAGCTCCACGGTGGATAATGCGCTGGCAGAACTTCGAGCGCTCCGCGCCATCCTCGACTCCAAATTTGGAGATGCCTCCAAGGAACTCGACAAGGCGCGTGACACACCGAAGAACCGGCTCGTCCGCTACCAGCTCCAGATGAATGAAAAAGAGAAGGCGGAGAAGCTCGCCACTCAACTTCCGCAGGATGCCCCTGGTGTGGCCCTGCGTGTGGATGCACTGGTGCAGTGCGGCAAGATGGACGAAGCGAAGAAACAATTCGAAACCCTGCGAACGCTTGGGGCCACGATGGATGGCGATCTTCCGATCTCAAAACGAATGGATGAAGTCGCCAGCCAGTTCGGCATCACCGATTCTTGGCGCAAACCCGAAGCTCCGCGCACCGATTCGGGTGTTCGTCCGCTGATAGAAACGTTGGGGCCGCTGCAATGGCATCCGTGGGAGGCAGCCGGGTTTAATTTGTCAGATCGATCTGGCCGGCAGACGGACTTAAAGGATTTTAAGGACAAACCGGTGATCGTTCTGTTTTATCTCGGTCACACCTGCGGTCATTGCATGGAACAACTCAAGGCGTTCGCAGCAGCCACGGCTGACTTTGAAAAGGCCGGCATTGGAATTGTCGCGATAGGCAGTGAGCCCGTGGAAGAATTACAGGCAACCAGCAGCGCCTGTGGCAATGGCGATGGAGCACCGTTCCCACTGTTGGCAGATCCGTCGTTCAACGTGTTTCGCCAATGGCGCTGCTATGATGACTTCGAGGGCATGGGGCTGCACGGTGTTTTTCTGGTGGACACACGAGGCCGGGTGCGTTGGTCGGACGTGGGGTTACGAACCGTTTAAGAATACAAAATTCTTATTAGAAGAATCGAAGCGAGTCCTGAAATTCTGACGGTGTGGCCGCATAGTTTTCCGCGTGTCCTCACGCGGTCATATTCTGATCAATTAAGCGCACCACTGGCACTCTACCCACTGACTGCGTGAGGACACGCGGACTACACCCAAAATAACAAAGTCCTGCGGGGTTACCCCCGCAGGACTTTATTTGTGTGACGACTAATCGTTCGTCTGCGCCTTTTCAGTAAAGAGAAGACGCCTGGTGGCCCAGAAGCATACTACTTCTTGCCTTTTTTCTTGGCGGTCTTTTTCTTGGCGGCCTTTTTAGCTTTTTTAGCCATAGGTTTACTCGTTTTTTTGGTTGCTGTTTTTGTCTTCGCCGGAGAAGCACCTGCCTTGCTCGCCTTGACGACGGGCTTGGCTTTGATGTTTCCACGGAGATCTTTTGGCGCGGCGGCATCTTCCAGCGCGGCTTGGGCTGCGGCGAGACGCGCGACGGGCACGCGATAGGGGCTGCAGCTCACATAATTCAATCCAAGACGATGGCAGAACTTCACGCTGTC
>JANNQW010000154.1:0-25050 GCA_031400955.1 Verrucomicrobiota bacterium | reverse complement strand
CTACTACAACACCCAACGCCTCCACTCCTCCCTCAACTACAAAACCCCCAACCACTTCGAGGCCGATCTCGCCCTCGCTAACTAAATCTCTTTTGGTCCAATTATCCGTGGCATCTCAATGCATATCCCCTTGGCGATTTCATTGACTTCCGTCTTTGACCGCTCTTTGAGGAAACGTGCGGCTTCAGCTCCCTCGAGTTCCGTGGTTTGAATTTTGGATTCCTCGGCAAGCAAATTGGAAAGCGCCAGAATCAGGATGATGAAAATTCGAATGTGTGTGCCTGTTGCCATTTTAATAATGCTGGAAGTGCCCACTCTCAAGCCAGCATCAGCACCAGCCAGAGTGCAAGAAACAGGGCGCAGGTGGCGAAGCGCACCAGCGCGGTGTGCCGCTTTTGCCAGGCGATGAGCGCATCGCTCTTCATTCCAAAATAGACGAGGAAGAAAATGGCGGCCAGTGGCAGGACGAATGCCACATTGTAAACCAGAAGCCAGAATACCGCACTCGTGCTGCCCTGGCGCATCATGTAAACAATGGTGGGCAGATAAACCTGGCCGGTGCAGGCCAGTTCCAGCAGGCTGATGATGATGCCGCTGACGAACGCGGCAATGATGAAGCGTCTGGCGCGTGACTGCTCCCGGATGACACCCCGGATGCGTGTCTTGAGAAATTCCGGAAGCTGCAACGTCATATCCCCGAGCTGGCCGCGCACCGCGCGGATGCCGTCGCGCAGGCTGAGCCATGCGAGGAGGAGCGCGACGAAGGCCAGCACGCGGTTCAGCCACACGCGCACCCATGAGAAGGCCTGCACTTTCGCAATGACATGGCTCAATCCCAGACCGACGGCAAAATAAGTGAGGAACACGGCGAGGATGAACGCGCCTCCAACCATGAGAATCTCGTGGGGACGCCGCCGCGCGATGTGAAGGTAGCTGAGGAAAAAAATGATGGTGGCAAAGGCGCAGGGATTGATGCCATCCAGCAGTCCGGCCGCAAACACGATGCCTGCGCTGAAGGCAGCGTAGCGGGACTCAATCTGCGCGCCTGCATTTTTCATTTCCGCCTCGTCCACCTCGCGCCATCCGGGCTTCGTGGGCGCGGCCAGGGTCTGGTCCATAAGCCGCTGCAACGCGCCCATCGTGATCTCTGTTTTAATCAAGGCACCAGCGTGCGTGAAGACCGCCGGACTGATCTGGTGCAACGAGGATGCGACATCGAAGCGCCGGCAGAGCGTTTCGTTCCACTGCGCGCCCTCGCTGGTCTCGATGTTAGATTCGAGAATTTTCAGTGACACGGCCCTCCCCAGGCTGATGAGCATGTCCCGCGTGCGCTCGCAATCTTTGCATCCGGGTTTGTAGAAAAAAACGACTTCGGCATTCGTCGCCGTCAAGCCGATAGTGGCGTTGTCTGGCGTCGGCGGATCCTGGCGCTTGTCGCCTGAAGCTGCTGGCGCGTCTTCGCGCACCAGAGACGCGAATTGGGAGAGCATCTTCGTGCTCTTCTTTTCTTCAGGCCGCAACCGCTTCACGATCTGCTCCCAGTCGCTCCCGAACCATTTGCGCTCCACTTGGTCCAGGAGAAATCCAAAACGCGCATCGAGTTGCTGCCATCCATTATTGCTGAGCAGGCTGTAAAGCATCTTTTTCCGGTCGTCCTCATCAAGGGCGACGACCGCCTCGCGCAGCGCCAGCGGCGTCACGCTTTTCTTCCACGACAGCAAAGCCGTCATCGCGCGGAACCTCAGCATCGGGTCGGCGTCTTCCGCGAGCTTCCTAAGCAACGGTTCCACTTCGTCGGGCAGCGTGAAATTGCCGCGTTCGCGAGAATATGGGACATGTTCCTCCTCCATCTCGCGCTCGCCAAACCACACCTCGAACTCGGCGCGTTCCTTTTTCAAGAATCCTGCGGCCAGCACCTCGCGAACTCTTGGGGAAGGGTCCGCCGCCAGTGTCGCGACATCCTCGGTGAATGCCGGACGGCTGACGCGCCAAAGTGAGCGCCACGCGGCCCGGCGCGGCCAGACCTCGGGATCGTGCAGGTGCGCCTCGATCAAAGCCTTTGCATCAGCCCCTGTCATGGTGCCCAGCAGCGCCAACGCAAGCGTCTTCACTCCCGTCGTCGCGCTGGCGTCCTTCAGCACGGCATCGATCCAGACGAAAACCTGTGCGCGATTGGATGCCTTCGCGACCACGTCCGCCGTCTGGTAATTGTAGGCTTCGGAAGGCAGCAGTCTTGATTCGGGTTTCGCCACCTCTTCCAGCAGCAGACGCAGTCCGGAGGGCTTGTCCAAGTTCATCAAGGCATACACCGTGTCCTGCCGTGCCTCGGGAGATTCGTCCTGCAGCAGCGTGCGCAACAGCGGCACCCCGGCTCGCGAGCGGGTGATGTGCTGGCTCTCTTTGAGAAGCTCTGCCACATGCACGCGCTGGTGCGGCTCCATTCGCGGAAGCATCCGCAGCAGCGCGGGCGCCGCCTTCCGCTGTCCGCCAAGTGTGAGATGCATCGCACAGAGGAAGGCCAGATCAGCATTCTGGCTTTCCATGCCGGCGGTGAGCAGGTCGTTGAATTCTTTGTCCATCGGCTGCCAGACGCGACCGCTGGGATCGACGGTCTTCACTCCGGGCGCTGCGGGGATGCCCAGCTTCACTCCGAAGGCGGCATAGGCACCCTCCAAATCCGGATTGCGCGGCGGCGGCTCCGCAAGCACCCGCGCAAAAATATCCGTCGCATCCGCCACAACTGTTTTTTCGTCGTCCGGCTCCGGCAGCAGCGACTCGCGGAAATCGAAGCCTCCGGGCCAGATGCTCTGAAGGATGCTGATGCGCGTCTCGTCCTTCTGCGCGGACTGGAGCGCGTCATAGACCAACTTTTTATCACCCGCATCCTGCAGATTCCTGCCCAGGACATGGAAGGCTGCGATGCGCACGTCTTCATCAGAGTGCTGCGCGAGCGAGCGCACCAGCTTCAATGCTTGAAGTGCGGCGGCGCGCTTCTCCTCGTCGCCTCGGGAACTTCCTGATTCCCTGATCGCGCTGAAGTCGACGTGTTCTCCATCGTGTCCCGCGTGTTCTTCAAAGGCGCGCAGCACGACCAGCAGCACGTCTCCCGGCTTCGACGGCAGGGCGGTCACCAATTCATCGGGAATTTTCCGCCCCATGCGGACGATGGCCTCGACGGCAGGGCCCAGCACCGAGTCATCCGCCAGCGCCATCTTCGTAATGCGCGGCACCGCTTCCTCCAGTTTGATGTCAGCCGCCGCCTTCATCGCGGCGTAGCGCACGAACTCGTCCTTGTCACTGAAGGCAGCGAGGATTTCCTTGGCTGCGGATTTGCTGCGGATTTTTCCGGCATACTCCAGCGCGGCGACGCGGACGCGCCACCGTTTGTCAGCGAGGCATTGCGGTAGCTTGTCTGCGCCTTCGCTCGCGCCGCCGTCGGATAGTGCGTTGAGCGCAGCCACGGCAAGGTCTTCGTTCTCCGCCGTGACAAAGGAAGTAATAAGCTTCGTTCCGCCCGAGGTCTTTGGGCTCACACGGCGGAGCACGGCGTGAATCACGTTCTCATCGGTCTCCGCCTTCAGGCGTTCCTCGACCATGTCATAAACCGGCTCCTCGCCCGCGAGGAGCAGCGCGTCCATCGCCGCTTCGCGCAGCAGGGCATCCGGGTCCGGCAAGAACTCCGCGATGACCGGGACCGCCTTTTCCCGGATGCGCGGCAGCCATGTCAGTGCGGCCAGCTTGGCATCGCGACCGCCGAAGACGAGATCTCGCGCCATCCGAGCGGCGTCCTTCGGCTGCACGTCCTGAATGACGAGACGGTATTGTGCCTCTTTCAGTTTTGCGCGCACGCCCTCGGGAAGCTGCGGTGTGTCGTGCATGTATTGCTCCAGCGCGGCCACAGCCTGCATACCCTGGCGCGAGAGCGCGTCCACGGCACGTTCATGCTTCGCAAGATCAGGCCCCGCGATATCGACGAAATAGCCGCGCAGCTTCGCGTCATCCAGCGGCGCGTCCTTCGCCTGCTCTACAGGTTTCGCCGTCTCGCCGGGTTTCAACCATGATTGCCAGCGGGTGAGCGCGACTTGGCTGGCATCGCCGCCGGGATTCCATGGGTCGAATCCGAAATCCTCGCCCGATTTGTCTTCGAGAAGCTCGAGCGCGCCAGATCTTACGGCGAATTTTGCGTGAGTCAGCAGTGCCACCAGCGTCTCTCGCGGGAATGGTTTTACGCGCAGTGCGATGCGAGTCACCGCAGGGTTCAGCCCGCAGGCCTCGCAGACGACGATCCAGTCCTCCGTCGTCGCCGGCTTGCCGTCGTCCAGTTTGTCGAGAATTTCCGCCGCTGCGCGCACACGCGGATCGAGTTCGCTCATGTCCACGTGCTCGCGCGGCGGACCGGCGTCAAGCATGGGACGCTCGTCCTGCGCCTGCGCGAGGAGGGCCGCGCCGAGCAGCGCGAGGATAATGCCGGAGGCTTTGTCAGTGCAGCAGGGCATACGCGACGATGTTCACATTCACCTCCAGCGAGTTTGCGATTTCATTCCCGCCGCAGCAGCAGCAGCCGCTGGTGTTTGCGGTATTGTTCAAGCCCTGACCGGAGTAGATGCAGACGAGCCGCCCGTTGTGCTCGATGCCTTCCAGCGCGGCCTCGCCGCTGGATTTCGAGAGCTTCATCTTGTCCAGCCGGTAAACTGTGCGGAACACCGCGTGCTCCGGCGCGACCTTTTTCACGAGGTCCTTGTCCATGACCTTTTTCATCTCGCGGCGGAAGGCGTTGTCCCAGTCCTTGTTGGAGCAGCCTGCGCTGGCGAGCAGGAATCCGCCACTGGTGAGGTAGCGCTTCATATTCTCGCGCTCGCGTTTGTTCAAAGTGAAGTCACCTTCGCCGGTCATCACCACGAACGGGAAGCTGAAGAGATCATCCGAGCCCAGCTTCACAAACTTGAAGCGCCGTTCCGTGGTGATGCTCGTCTTCTGCTGCACGTTGCTGAGAAACTCATCGCTGAAGCAGCGCGACGTCTTCGTGCCCGCGTAGATCAACATGCCGCACTGGATCGCGCCCTCCTTGGCGGAAAGGTTCAGGGCAATGCCGACCGCCAGCACAACAAGCGCGCGGCAGAGGCGGGTGGAGTGTTGAGTGTTCATGGCTTTTTAGTGGTGGTGGTTTCCTTGACCGATTCTTCTCCGTAAAATCTGCGCACCGCGTCGCGGTAACGCTCCGGCACATCCCGCAGGCTGATCTGCCTCCGCGTTTCCGTGCGCGTGGCGTTGGTATCGATCTTCGTCTGCGCATCGGGGCGCACGGTGGTCTGTGCGGCATTGCCTTTGCCGCTGCCTTTTGATTCGCCGCGCAGCGAGCTGTCTCCGCTGAAAGTCATGCGACCCGGGCCGAACACCGGCGCCTGCATCAGTGGATCGCCCGCCATAGTGACGCCGCTGGATCCGCCGCCTCCCATGCCCATCCCGTCCGCCATGCCGGGCGGACTAGGCTTGGAACTGGTGCCGCGCTTCTGGCACATGCCCGCGAGCATCTGCGAAAGTGTCTGCGACATGGACTCACTCAACTCTTTCGGGCCGACATTAAAGTGCGGTTCCTTGCTGTTGCAGGCCTTCGCCATGCTGTTGTTGGCGTTGTCTCCCGAGAACAGCGAGTCCATCCCAGCCAGGGCAAACTGCGAATTCACGAAGGTGTTGGAAGTCTGCACTTTCTTCGCCTGCGCGACCGCGAGCTCCATGGCTCGCTGGATGCCCGCCTCTTCAGCCTTGTCAGCAAACTCCGTCGCCTCTTGTTTGAACTTCTCGAACTTGTCGGGCAGTGCCGCCGCTGCTTCGCGCAGTTCCTTGTCCCAGGCCTTCCATCGCTCAAGCACCTCCTGCTGCTGACCTGCGAGGCCGTCGAGCTTCGCGGCATTGCGCATGTTGCCCGCCATGATCTCGTTGGAAAGCTCTTCCAGGCCCTTCGTGAGTTTCTTCTGCTGTTCGTGCATCGCCCGAAACTCGGACGCCATCTCCATCACGCGACCCAGTTGCGCGAGGTCCTCGCCTTCTTCCTTGAGCTTGTCCGCCGCTTGGGCGGCACCGCCCATTTGATCAAGCAATTTTTTCGCCGCCGCCTGCGCGCCCGCCGCGCCGGCATCTGCAAGCTGCTGCTGCGACTGCTTCATGAGGTCGGCGATTTTCTTCGCTTCCTCCGCGATGGGCTTTTCCGCTTCGAACGCGACGAAGTTCTTGCTCATCGCCTCCGCGAGCTTCTCCGCTTTCTGCATCTCGGCCTGCGCTTTCGCCGCCGCGCCGGGCTCGCCCTTAGCGGCTTTGTCCAAGGCATCGCGCACCGCTTCGACCGCCTGGCTCAGCGCTGCGAAGTGCTCTTGAAATTCCTGCATCGTGGTGCGCGCGCGGACCATTGACGCGTATTCGTCGTGACTGATGATCTGCACACGGCCGACGGGCGAACTGCCGATGCCCATGAGCGTGGGGTTGTGATCGTGCGCCTGGCCATAGAATTCCAGCGTCTGCCCCGGTGACACGCCGAGGGCCGCCATGCTCATTTTTTCACCGGACATGAAAGTCGTCTCCACCGCGTCTTCCGCGAGCGTGCGGCTGCGGTCGCGGAAGCCCGCCAGCTTCCGCACAAGGTCAACGCGTGCGATGCCAAAATCGTCCTGCGCTTCCAGATCCACGGGCACCTCGCTTTCCGGCGTGGCGAAGACAAGGTTGCGGGGCGAGTTTAGCGCGACTTCCGGCGGATTGTCCGGCAGAAGCTTCTGCTCCAGCTCCACGGGCTGCGCTGACGCCGCACCGGTGATGTCCGTGAGATCGATGCGCACCAGTGCGGGGCTTTTCACTTTCCAACGCAGAGTGATCGCGCGCTCGCCGTGAGCAGTCTGGCGGATGCTGTCCGGTTTCTCGCGACTGATGCTGCGCGGTGGTGTGATCGTGATCAAGCCGCCACTGAGCGGACGATTGCTGGTGATATGCGCCTCGACGGTCGAGCCTGCGACGGCCACGAGATCGCCGGTGCCGGGCGCGAATTCTTTCGCAGGCAGCTTGGTATAGGCGGGCGGAATGATCTTGATCATGACGCTCTCAAACCGCGGCTGCCGCATGACATCGACTTTCATCCATTTGCTGCGCGCGTTGCCCACGGCGAAGGCAATCTGCACCGGCTGCACCACGCGCTGCAGTTTCTGTCCGAAGCGCCCGCCGCCCATGGCGAAAGCCCCCGCCTGCGCTGGCTCGGCGTCAGTGTCGACGCGGGTGAGCAACACCACGCCTTCGCTGACCGCGCCACCAGTGATTTTGACTTCCAACTCCGCGTCGGAACCATACACAGCCTTCGGTTCCTTCGGCGTGACCTCGAACACCAGCGGCGACCACGGCGGAATGTCTTCGCCCGAATGCAGCAGCCGTGCCGCGATGGTGCGCACCGCGTCACGGTTTGCCATGAACAATCCAGTGATGACCGCCAGCACGGCGGCGAATTGAAGAAGCTGCGTGCGAATGCCCGGCCACGGCATCATTTGCGAAGCAGGAAGCTGCTGCAACGAACGCGCGCCGTCATCCAGCGAGCGTTGCATGAGGTAAGCACCGAGCGGCGATGCGTCCTCTGATTTTTTTGCAGCCAGCTCGAATGCACTGGTCACCGGACGCCGGACGCCCGTGTTCGCATCCGCATGTTGCGCCGCATCGCGCGCGCGGAGTCGCAGCATGGGCATGAGCGCGCGGACCATGATGAGCGCACACACACTGCCGAAGATGGTGCGCATCACGGGCCGCACTTTGTCGCTGAATGGCGCGACATAGTCGAACAGGCCGAGCGCGACAAAGATCAGCAGCACGAGCGTGATGGCGGCGACGATGCCGGTGATGAGCAGGCCTGTGCGCCAGCGCAACGCGAATCGCGAAAGTGCGCCTGCGAAGTTTATCGTGTGAGCTTCGGCATTCATGGATTTATTGGGTTGATCATCATACCAGTCCGCGCCTCCTCCGCGTCCACCATTCCACTCCGAGCACACCGACTAGCAGGCTCAGCACCCAGCCGCGCGGCCACAGCGGAATCCACTCCGCCTGAGCCTGTGTCTTCGCGGCCGAGGGCGGTGCTTCAAACAAACTGGCGGCAAGCGCGCCCGCGTCTTCCGGTTTCCAGACAAGTCCGCCGGTTTCAGTTGCAAGCTTCTGCAAAAATTCCGGATCGGCCGCCAGCGACTCCTTCTCGGTGGGCAGTGCTGGCACCTGCAACATGGTCTCGGGTCCGGGCTTGTCGCCATTGAATGCCTGCACGCGATAGGTGCCCGGCTCCGCAGGCTGAACGAGCGCGGTCCACCCTCGGCGTCCTTCGCTGTCCGTTTCTCCTTCGCTGGCGGTGATATCGGCGATGAGATCATTTTCGCGGAAAACTTTTACTCTGGGTTTCGGCGCTTCGTCTCCACCGCGCCAGCCGATGGTCGCGCGCGTGGAGCGGCCTTGTTTGACTGTGGTCTCGGAGAGCCGCAGCGAAAGTTCCTGCCCAGGGAGGAATTCCGCAAACGACGCGGTCCACTGCAAAAGCTGCGTCCAGAATTCCTCATACATGCTGCCGAGTTTGCGCGCCTGCGGATCGAAGTCCCACTTCCACAAACCGTCAGCGTTCATCGCCACGACGACGCCGCGACCAAAGTGCCGCGCGGCCAGCAGCGGCACGCGCTCATCGCGCAACTGCGTGGTCTTCACTCCCATCGCCAGCACTTGCGTAAAAGGCTTTAGCCGCGTGATGGCCGCGATGTCGCGCAGCGGAGGAAGCTGCCGCCACAGAGGATCGTTCGCCTCTGGCAGCGCCTGGCCGAACAAGCCTGCGGCCTCGCCCGCGCTACCCGGCTCGAAGCGGAAGTCGCCATCGAGCACGTTACCCCACTCGACGGGCTCAAGCCCTTCCATCAACGGCATTTTCCCGGTATACGATTTTCCGCGCGCCATGAGCAGCGCGCCGCCGGAGTCGCTCACCCAGTTCTTCAACGCGGCGATGCGCACGTCCGTGAGAAATCCTTCGACGCCTTTGCCGAGCACAATGAGATCAAACTTCGCCAGTTCCTCTGGCTTCTCCGGGAACGCAACTTCCTCGGAGGTGACAGGCTCCGAGCCGCCGGCATCGACGCGGAAGTAACGCTCAGAGTTGAGGCGATACACTGCCCGCACGTCCATGAATCCCTGCTCGCGTAGCAACTGCGCGAGGAACTTGCTGACCCAATACGGCGCACCTTCCGCGATGAAGACTCGCGTGCGGCCCGTGAGTTCCTGCACGCGGAGCCGGTCCTCGTTGTTGCGCACAATGTCCTCACCCGACTGCTGCGGCACGACGAGACGATACTCCCCGCCCGCAAGCTTCGGCACTTCCATCGTGACGGTTTTTTTCATGCCGGAGTCGAGTTCCACATCGCGCTCGGCGATCATCTTGCCTGCGGCATTCACGAGCTGCACGCGCGGCTTGATCAAACCGAGTGCGCGATTTTCCAGCGTCGCACCCACGCTCACCGGCCGTCCCGGCAGCGCCATGACGAGGCGGCGCGTGACATGCAGGATCAAATCCTTCCCGCCCCAGCCGGTGCCGAGCGGCACGACGTTCACGGGGATTCCCGCCGCCTGCGCACGCAACACGAGTTCGCTCGCGGCGTCTTCGCGCGTCTGTCGTCCATCGCTGATGATGGTGATACTCGCGAGCTTGCGGCCGAGTCCCGACGCGCCGGTGAACAAGCCGACACCACTGTGCACGACCGCCGTCGCACCGCCGTCGGGCGTCAGTTTCGCATCGAGCGCGTCGCCTTCGAGATCGGCCGCGAATGCGAAAGCCTTGGCGTGATCGCCTCCTTTGGTAACGAGCGTCTGCGCGACTGCGCGCCCGCGCATCCAGCATGTGTCTTCTCCAGCATCGCGCACGCTCATGGAGGCACTGCGGTCTAGTAGGACCGCGTGCAGTTTATCCTCTTCACGCTCCGGCTGCTTCCAGTGGCCGGGGTTGAGCAGAAGAAAGGCCAGTCCGGCGAAAGCCGCACCACGCATCGCGGTCAGCCAACCGCGCGCTTGAATTTGGAGAGGCGCGTTCGCGCGCCACGCGAGATACATGCCGAACAACGGCAACGTCACCATAACGACCCACGGCCACGGATCAGGAATGGGAGAGGAGAAGTTCATGCGGCTTCTCCTTTCTTCATCATCCGCGCCGCTGCGCCTTCCAGAAGAAGCAGCAGCGCGCCGCCGCCCGCACACCAGGGCCAAAGAGGCGAACCATCCCGCTGCGCAAGGAGCGATGCCGTCGCGCCGGGCGAGAGTGATTCGCCTACGCCAATTTGGTTCGGATCAAGGCAGCGCAAATCGCTTTCCGCGTCCGCAGGGAAATTCACCGCCGCGCGCTCGGCGACTTGTCCGTCGAGCAGCCACGCATAAAGACCGGGTGACAGCACCTTCGCGCTGCGCAATCCCGGCGGCGTGCGCGCTTGGTCCTGCTCGATGGGGAGATCAGCGCCGGACTCGTTTTGCAAATGAACCTGGTCCGTGTTGACTGCCTGCTGTGGCCGCCAGCTCACAAGCTGCGCCGGACCGAAATGCCGTGTGCCAGCCGTTCCCGCGCCTTCACCATGGTGCATGAGCAGTTCACCGATGAAGACGAGAAACGCGGACTGCTGCACCCAGTCGCTCACGGTTTCATCAAGCTCGATATTCCACGCGATGATCCAGCCCTTGCCTGCGCGCTGGGCGGCGACAGCGGGAACGCCGTCTGCAAAACGCAGCAGCACTTGTTCCGGTTCCGTGATGAGACGCAGCCTGCGCCACACGCTGCCTGCGGCAGGATCGCCGTATTCACCGGAGGCGAAAATTTGCCACAGCGGGTGCCGGTCCAACGCGGTCTGCATCGTCCAAGGCTTGTCGCGTTTGCGGTCGCGTTGCTCTTCGCTGACAGCGGCGCTCTTCGCGTCACCTCCCCACAACGACATCCACGGCGTGCCGTTCCAATCGGCTCCGGGCTGGCAGATGACGATCGCACCGCGCTCGGCGGACTGGCGCAAATCCGCAGCCTTCGCTGGCGTGTCGCGCACGGAAACGATGATGTCCGTGTTGACCGACGACGGCACATTTTCGATCCAGCCCATCGCGCCGAGCGTCTTGTTCCATAAAGCAAGCGACGCATCTTTCTCCGGTCCGGCAAGCGCTGCGCGCCAGCTTCCGCGCACTTCGACGACGGCGAAGCGTTTGTCGTCCGCCGGGAACGCATCCTCCGGCAGTGAGATGGTCACGTTCTGCAATCCTGCCGCGCCGCACGAAACACGGAACTCGCCCACGCCTTCGCCCCACGCCGGAAGCACGAGCGGCCGAGTCTGGCGCGCTTCGCCAAATGAGAGCTGCACAGTCGTCTTCACTTCTACGGATGAAAAATTCCGCACACGGCATACGACACGCGCATCCGAGCCGACGACGGGCCGTTCCGGCTGCACAACGAGGCTGGTCACCGCGACATTCTCCGCCGCCGCCGATGCTATGCCGAGCTTCCACGTCTTTACTGTCGGCGGCACATTGAGGGCGACATCCTTCCACGCAGCGCTTTGGAAATCGCTGATGAGATACAGCTCCTTCGCGCCTTCGCCCTTGCCGAGCTGCTCGACGGCGAGCCGGAGCGCGGAGCTGACATCGCCGTCTTCATAAGTCGCACCCGCACGGCGGATTTGATCTCGCAGCGCATCGGTGTTCACACCGGGTTCGGGGAATGCGGTGCGTGGCGTGGAACTGAGCCAGATGATGTTCGCAAGTGTTTGGCCGCCGCTGTTTTTCAGCACATCATTCGCCAGCGCAGCGGCGCGTGCTAGACGGGACTGGCCGTGCTCGACGAAGCTCATGGAGGCCGTCTGATCAAACACGATCACGACCGTCTTCTTCGCGCCAGCAGCAGTAAGCTGACTGCCGCCAAACCAGAGCGGCTGAAGAAACGCCAGGATCAGCGCGGCGACGGCCAGTGCGCGCAGGAGCAGCAGAAGCCATTCCTTCGGCTTGCGCAGGCTGGTAGTTTTGCGCTCCACCTGACGCAGCCATTGCAGCGAGGGAAATGGCATTTCTTTTGGACGCGCCTTCGCGAAAAGATGCGCGATCACCGGCACGGCAATCAAGGCCGTAAAGGCGAGCAGCGCTGGATTCGTGAAGGTGAACATGGTGGTTGAAGCAGTTACGCGGCGCGTTCCGCGAGCTTGTCGAGCAGCGCGAAGTAGCTCTCATCCGTGCGCGCGAGCATCCAGTCCACGCGACGGGCTGCTGCCATGCTGCGCAGCACGGAGATGCGCTGGCGCACAGCTTCGCGATAACTGTCGCGCAACTGCTCGCTGTGAATCGTGAGTCGCTGGCCGGTTTCCTGATCAGTGAAACGCGCAAGGCCCACGTCGCCGATGTCGAGTTCCATTGGCGTGAGAACTTGAAACAGATGAATGCGGAAGCCGCGATGGATGTAGGGATTCAGCGCACGGAAGACTGCGGCGGGATCTTCATAAAAATCACTCAGGATCACGATGGTGCCGCGGCGTGTGAGCACGGGCAGCGTGCGCTCCAGCGCGACCGCGAGCGAGGTGTCGCCTCCGGGCTTGTTGTTCTCCAGCACATTGAGACACTGGTGCAGATGCGTGCGCGTGCTGCCGGCTGGCACGGAGGTGCGGATGCTCTCGTCGAAAAGGTGAAGGCTCACCTTGTCCGTCTGCCGCACGACGAGATACGCGAGGCACGCAGCGAAGAACGATGCGTGATCGATCTTCGACATGCCGCCGCTGACTGGGAAGCCCATGCTGCCGCTGCTGTCCACGAAGAGATGCATTTCCATGTTCGTCTCCTGCTCGAAGGTCTTCAGGAAAAGCCGGTCGGTGCGCGCATAGACGCGCCAGTCGATGAGCTTCAAATCATCGCCGGGTGTGTAGCTGCGGTATTCGTGAAACTCGATGGAAGAGCCGCGCTGCTTCGAGCGATGCCGGCCGCTGAGCCAGCCTTCGACCATGAGCCGCGCGGCCAGCTCATAGTTCTTGAGCTTGCGCACGTCCTCCGGGCGGAGGTGCTTGTGGGTAGCGGGCATGGCGGGCTGGAGATCAGAGCTTCGCAATCAGATGAGCAATGATCTTCTCGACGTTGATGTCGTCGCCAGTGGCGTTGTAATTCGGCAGGATGCGGTGACGGAGGACGGGAGCGGCGACGGCTTTCAACTCCTCGATGGACGCGGCAGATTGTCCGCGCAGCAATGCGAGCGCGCGGGCGGCGCGGACGAGCGACTGCGAAGCGCGCGGACCTGCGCCCCAGGCGACGTAGTTCCTGATGAATTCATCGGCGAGAGGATTCTCGGGGCGCGACATGTGCGTGAGTTTCAACACGGCCTTCGTCACGTGATCGGGCACGGGCACGTCGAGCACGGCGTTTTGCAGCGCGATGAGCTGCGCGGCATCGAGCACGGTGCTGGAGGACGATGTGGTTTTTCCCGTGGTGCGCGCGAGGACTTCCTCTTCCTCGGCCATGCTCGGGTAGTCGAGCTTGATCATAAAGAAGAAGCGGTCGAGCTGCGCCTCCGGCAGCGGATAGGTGCCTTCGTGTTCAATCGGATTCTGAGTGGCAAAGACGAGGAACGGCTCTTCCAGTGTGCGGGTTTTTCCAGCGACAGTGACCTGCAATTCCTGCATCGCCTCCAGCAGCGCGGCCTGCGTCTTGGGCGGCGTGCGGTTGATTTCATCCGCGAGCAGGAGGTTGGTGAAAACCGGGCCGGGAATGAACTGGAACGAACGTCCGCCGCCTGCGCTCTCCGAGAGGAGTTCACTGCCGATGATGTCGGTGGGCATGAGGTCGGGTGTGAACTGAATGCGGTGGAACTTCAGCCCGAGGATTTTGCCAAGCGTGGAAACGAGCAGAGTCTTGGCGAGTCCCGGCACGCCGACCAGAAGGCAGTGCCCGCGGCAGAGCAACGCGGTGAGCATCTGTTCCACGACATCATTCTGACCGACGATGACGCGCGCGGTTTCTTCACGGACGCGTGCGATCTGGCTGCGGACGTGTTCCCAAGATTGACTGGCGGAGGCGGGAGCTGACATGGCGGTGTGTTGGTGTTGAGGTTGTCTGTGGTGATGAGATTATTCTTCCGAAGGCGGGGCGGCTTTCTTTCGTTCTTCGTCCAGCTTTTTACTGCTGGCGCTGGCAAAGTGAAAAACGGCGGGAGCGGGAATTGGTTTCCCCAAGCTAGCGAGCTCGATGCGCAGCTTGCTCCAGTTTGCGCCTTCGTCGCGAACGGTTGATTCCAAAAACTCCGGAACCTTCTTGGACGCAGCCACCTCGCCGCTTTGGGCGGGAACTGTCGGCGTATCCAGCCAGCTCCATTGCATGCTCCCGGCAGACGACCATCCGTGGCAGACGCGTCTGCAGTGCGCGGCAAGGGACTCTTTTTCTTCAACGAATCGAGCGGTCATCATAAATTGCGCGCTGGCCCAGTCGCGGCCCGTGACTTTCCCCATGCCCATGTGCACATTCAAGGTGAACCCATCCAACACGGTGACGCTGTTCAAACTGATCCGCATCTCCTCGTCACCGGTTTCAGCAGCCACGGCGCGGGCAAGCTCTACGATGGCGTCGAAGTTGACTGCGTGCCCCTTCCACTTCTGCCACGACGCCGCATCTTTGACGCCATTGATCTTTATCTGCGACACTTGCGAGGCCAGTTTGAGGAAACCCGCCGGCCATTTGTCCATCGCGGTGAGGAATTGATGAACGGCAAGGAGCTTCGCGGGATCGAGCGCATCGAGCTGTTTGCGCAGTTCGTCCGTCGGCAATTTATCGAGATCGGTGACAAGCTTCGCCGCCTCGTCATTACTGACGCTCTTCGAGTTCGGCAGTGGCGTGGGTTCCCGGCCTTCGAGGAAGGCGAGCGCCCGCGCGCGGAGGAGCGGCGACAGACGCGCACCCAGCGGCTCGAGGGCCTGCACGCGCGACTGGAGCTCCGAAGAGTTTGCGCCCGTGGCCAATGCCTCGATGAAGTATGCCGCGCTGCCAGCGAAGCTTTCCCGCTGTTCGTCTTCCTTGATGTCGGGGAAATTCCCGTCGAGAAACTTCAGCCATTGTTGCTTGGTCTCGGCCAGCACCTGCTTTCGTTCCTCAGGAGTCAGTTTCAGGGAAATGTCCGCACCCATGCTGCGGGCGTAGGCGGGATTCAGCAGCGGCCAGCAAAGCTGCAGCGCGCCCTGGGAGGACTGGAACTCCGGGAGATGTTTTGCGATCATCTTCACGCGCTCCACCGGTGCAAGTTTCACCAGGGCGGCGGGCAGTTCTTTCCACGCTTCCATGGCTTCAGTCTGAACATCGTTCTGCTCTTCAAGGCCGGCCTGGTTTTCGTCGTAGGTGCCCTTCGCAACGAGCGCGAGTAGCTCGTCCGCACTACGAACCTCGATTTTTCCGGAGGCGAGTTTTTCCAGCCGTTTCATGCCGCGGTCCAATTCCTTTTGTTGGGATTGGCCGCCTGAGCGCTGATACTTTTCGAGTTCGCCCTCGAGCTTCACGCGGAGTTTTTTGAGAAAGGGGCCAGCTTTCTCTGCGCGCTGTTTTACGAAGGGCTCGAACTGCTCCAGGCCGTAGATTTGCGCGTTCGAGATGAGCGCGTCCTCCACGCCCGGCATTTTGTCTTCGGTGATTTTCGCGACGTGCGCGATGACGTTGGCACTGAGGTCGCCGTTTTCCAGATAGGAGAGGGCAAGTTCTGCAGGGCTGGCCTTCTTGACGCTAGCATACCACTCCATGATGGTAGGAATCTGCTCCGCGTGTCCCGTGTTGTCTTCGGAGCGCATCTCCTGGGGCAGGATCATCTCCAGTTTCGCCCACGCGAGATCGGCGCGGGTGACGGGTTTGGGAAAGCTTTTGTAGGCCTGTTGCAACCGCTCAATGGGATCGCCACCGGAATCGCCAGAATAAAAGTGCGAATAGCCAGCAGACTGGCTTGTCGCGGAAGTGGTCAACGTTTCATCTGCAAGCAAGGAGGCGAGGAGCGGAATGGCGGCGAGGCCTTTGGAAGCTGGGAAAGAATTTCCCGCGGCGGGGCCCGGGTCAGGTTCGTCCTCGTCCGCTGCGATACGAGGAAGCAGGGACCACCTTTCATCAACAGGGCGGGCGAGCTTTTTCTGAGATTCGAACCAGTCGCGCAGCAGCTTTTGATCTGCTTCCGCCAGGGGTTGTGCGGTCTTCAGCGGAGGCTCTGACTTCTGCTTGATGCGCTCATCCAGTTTATTCAGGAGCACCCGAGCGGAGTCACGCTGCTGCCAGCCTTGGGTGAAGGTGCCCACGAGGGTGGCCAGCTCAGCCCGCAGCTTTTTCCAATCGCGATGCTCCGGCAGTGCAGAGAGGCTGCGCTTCCAACGGGAGTCGGCCAGGCCATTGCAGGCCTGATCGATCATGCCGCGCCGGTCCTGTTCCGTCATGTCCTGAAACACGATGCGTGCGATTTGCAAAGCCTCTGCCGCATGTCCGGTGCGCTTTAGCGCCGCTGCCCAATAGAAAGCTGACTGACGGGATGCGCGCCAGACAGATCTTGGATCGTTCGATTCCCTAAAGCCCGACATTCGAACTGAATCAATTCCATCGTCGACATTGGATGGAGCTGCCTTTCTGGCACTCTCCATCTGCTTGCGCAGAAGGATTGCCGCCTCCTTGACGTCATGAGCGAGATCCAATTCTTTCCAGTTACCTGAAATCACGAAAGAATTTCCACCAAACGAACCCTCATCAAGACCACCGTCGTCTGCGGGGTCCTGTCCGCTTTTCGTTATCACGATGCCGCCAAACACTGGCATCCAGATTTCAGCCTTGGCACCCGCTTTCCCACGCACCAAGAAACCGTTCCCTTTGATGTTGGCCCCATCGCCATTCATGGTTAACAGGCCGATCTCCCGGCCGCCCATATGCCCCCATCGTGCATCCGCAGGAATATCGGCTTCTAGCAGCCTGGCAAATCCCGCAAGGCCACTCTCGATCTGCGCGTCGCTCAGAGCCGGCACTGCCTCCATCTGCGCCATCGCCGGTTCCCGAAGCAAAAGAATGCTCCAGACCATCCCGGCAATTGTGAGGAACCGCATATTTTGTCGATCTCGTGAGTCGCGATTTACTGAAATCTTGTCAAGCAATTTAGCGCATATTTCACAGCGTCACTAATAGAGTCGCTGAACGACAAAAACTAACTCCGCCTTGTGTGACGCGAATCCAATGGCTCAGCGTTTGGGTTAATCCTGTCAAAAACCCGCCCGCGAAATTTTCCAAGCTAAATCGGTCCAAACGATTTTTCCCGCACGGAAACAATGGCATCCAGCATACTTTCCGCCTCCGCGCGCAACTTGTTATCAAGACTTGAAGTTGCACGGTTATAGCGGCGGTAAAGCAGGGCCAACCGGACTTTGATCTCTTCTTTGGTCATTTTTGCGGTGATGCCGCAAAGTTGCTCGGGCGACTTTTTGGGTTGAACAACCCTGCGGCTTGAAGCCGTGACACTATCCCCGCCGGCAGTGGCGCTAAGTGTTGCACTAATTTTGTCCAGAAGGCTGCGCGCCTTTTCCGAGGTCTTATTTTTGGCACTGACCCAGGATCCGGGCTTGGAGTCCTCCTTGCTGCCAAGCGACTCGCTGATGGACTGAAAAAGTTTCTTAAACATTGTAGATGGGGGAATATTATTGTGAAGGCTACTCGATGCGTAATTGCCGCAGCATCGAACCACGCTTTAGCAGTTCCTCCTCGCTAAGAATGCCAGCGCCCTTGTAGGCCACAGCGACCTCCTGCGAGCGGCCGCTTTGTTTATCCACAACCAAAGCCCGAACGCGTTGATTCTCGTCGTAGCTGTAGGTCACGACAATTTCGCAGCCTGCCACTCGGTCCGGCGGAACCTCTAGCGTGATGCGCCCGATCACATCCACAAAGCGCGGGTCACTGTCCTCGCCCTGGGTGATGTCGACCTCAATGATTCGCTCGTTGGCCTCGGAAGTCGTGTAAACCTGGGTCATGGAGCAGGGTATCGGCGTGTTTTTTGCAATGACGATGGAATTTTTCACGCCCTCCTCGCCGGTCTTCGCATTCACGACGTAGGCGAGGGTGCCGTAACTCTGGTTGCAGACTTCACGGATGCGCGCCGATTTCTTCGCAAAGATGGCCGCGCCGAGCGCGACAGCCTCATCAACGTTGCCGCAGGACTTGGGGGGGCTACCAAAGAATTTCTCCAAGGCGATCTTCACTTTTGGAATGCGTGTGCTGCCGCCAACGAGCACCACGTGATCAATGTCCGCAGGTTGCAGTTTCGCGCTGTCGAGCGCTTGCTCGACCAGCATGATCGCCCGCGTCAGCAGTCGCTGCACGACTTTCTCGAAATTCTCGCGCGTCAGGTCAATGCGGGCGATCCCATCCGTGTCGTTGCCAATGGTGTCGTGAACGCGATGGAGCTTGCTGAGCATCTTCTTCGCGTCTTCCGCAGCATGGAGCACCCTGCGGCGCTGGCGCTCGTCCTTGCAAAGTTCGGCGCTGACCTGAGTGCGGTATTGCCCAGCGTAAATATCGAGAAGTATTTCATCAAAATTCGCACCGCCGAGATGGCGCGCACCCTCGCTGGTCAGGATGCGGATGTTCGCGCCCTCAACTTCCAGAATGGTGACGTCGAGCGTGCCGCCGCCCATGTCGAAGACTAGCACGCGGCCGCGCACGCCCTGCGTCTGCGCGTAGTAGACTGCGGCTGCCGTCGGTTCGTTCACCAAACGCCGCACCTTCATGCCGGCCATCTCCGCCGCGGCGATGGTGCTCTTGCGCGCCAGCTCGTTGAAGTTCGCCGGCACGGTGATGACCACTTCATGGATGTCACCGATGATGTGCGAGCACTCCCGTTTGAGCTTCGAGAGGATCAACGCGGAAATCTCCGCCGGTGTCCACTTGCGTTGGTCGATTTCAATAAAGTATTCAGGGTCGTCCATGTGACGCTTGATTTGGAAGACCGTCCGATCTGGATCGCCGCCGTCGCGCGCGGCGCTGCCGACGAGTTTCACTTCCTCGTGGGAATCGAAAAAAACCACGGAAGGAGTAAGCCGTTCGCCGTCTGCATTGGCCACGATTTCTGGATTGCCGTCGGGCTTAAGGTAAGCCAGACCGGAAAGCGTAGTTCCAAGATCAATTCCTACGTATTCAGCCATTTTTTTGTCGTGGTAAAATGCATCAATTTATCGCTCTCATTTATTCACTGGATGTCTTCACTTCAATCTTCCGAAGAACCACTTCGCGGCCGCCTTCGACTGAATACTTAAAGCCCGGCCTGTAGCTTTCGACGACCTTGGGCCGGGCCGGGCCCGGCACGCTTTCAACTATCGCGATGCGCTGGCGGAGATCGACGTCAACCTCGGTGCCTGGCGCCACCTTGAATTCCACGATGCCGTGTTGCTCAAGAATGTCCTCAAAGCTCGCCCGAAGGGTTCGCAGTTGCTGATCCATTCCGCCATTGACGCCGGGACCGGTGACGCGCTGGATGAGGATGTCGATCAAATCGATGCGCTTGATGAGGTCGTTGGCAAAAAGGATGACGGTCTTCTCGTCTATGCTCGCATGAAGGCTACGGCTAAGGACTTCGTGCTTCTCCTCCAGATCACGTAATCGTCCCTTGAGCTTCATGGTCAGCTCGATTTCAGTTTGCTTCGCTTCTTCACTTACCCTGTGCCTGGCCTCCTCCAGGTCGCGCGCGGCTTTCTCCAGCGCGAGGGATTGATTCTCCTCTTCCTGCCCGCGCTCGCGCCGAATCTGCTCCAGACGCTGTTGCTCCTTCGCGACGGATTCATGCAGGACTTTCAACTTCACTTGCAGGGAAAGTTCCTGCTCCGCAGCCTCACTCAAATGGCGACTGGTAACGCGCTCCTTGGTTTCCATCATCGCCAGGGCTTCATTGAGCGAAAGCAGCTTGTCCCCAATGTGGAGGAACTCGGAACAGCGGGCTTCATTCGCCGCGAGCTTGTTCAGCAATTCCTCGAGGGAAGCGTTGCCGCGCTGGAGTCGCTCCCGATTCGTCTGCAAACTCGCCGCGATACCATCCTCCTCTCGGCGCAGACTTTCGACTTGCTTCGTAAGTTCTGCCACCCGGCTAGTCAGGGTGACTTCTCTCTCCCCAAGACTACCCTGCAATTCGACAAGACGTTTCTCCGTCGCTTCAACTCCGCTTTGGGCCATTGTCAGCCGTTTGCCCTCCAGCGTAATTTGATCGTGAATCTGTCGGAGCGATTCTTCGCCTTGTGCACTTTGCTCCCGAAGCGAATCCAACCGTCGTGTCGTCTCCTCGATTTTCTGCTGCGCGGTGATCGTCAGCGCGGCTAGTTGGGCCGTGCGCCCCTCTTCCCGGGTGTGTCGCGCCATCAGTTCGCGCAGTGTGTTTTGCGCTGCAGCCACTTCCAAGTTCAATCCGGCGCTAGTGGCACGAATAGATTCTGCTTCAGTCTTGGCTGACTGAAGCTCCTGCGAAACTTCCGCATGCGCATGTTCCGCTTGAGCTAGGTTCTCCCGCGCGGCTGCGACATGTCTCTCCAGTTCCGCCAGTTCGACCAAACGCTGTTGCGCCGCCTCGACGGCCATCGCTTCGCGCGCTTCTTCATCCGCTATCTCGTGCTCGATCCGGGCCAATTCCTGGTCGAGCGCCCCTCTCCGCTCCGTCAACACGTCGAGCGCCTGCAACTCCTCCAGTCGCTGCTTTGAAACTGAATCAAGTGACTCCTGTGCCTTCAGGATTTTTTGTTCGACACCCTTCAGTTCGTTCGCCTGTCGCTCCAAAAGAATCAGTCGCTCGGCTGCCTGGGCCGCTTGATTCACGGCTTCCTGCGCATCCTTTTGCCTAGAAGCCAGCGTGGTGAGGAGAACTGCAATTTCATTGCGGACACCACCCGCGCGATTGGTCTCCAGTTCCAGATGATCGCGTGTCTGCTGTAGCCGCAATTTCTCAGTGTCGTGTTCGCGTCGCAATGTCGCCAGCGACTGATTCTGCGTCCCGGCCTCGTTCTGCAAGCGCTGCAGTTCCTGATGCAGCGCCTCGCGCTCTTTTCGCACCGCTTCGGTTTTCGCGCGGATATCGGATTCCGTTACCCGCGTTGCGGCGAGCGATGTCTTCGCCTGAACGATGCGTTGTTCGATTTCCCCGTGCTCTGCCAGCTTCTGATCCAGCTCCAGGCATTTCATTTCTGCAGCCGAGAGACGCCTCCCGGTCTCTTCAAGTTCAACTCGTTTGACTTCCAGAATTTCCGAATTCTCTCCTAGCTGTTTTTCCAGCTTGACGAGATTATCCCGGCGCGTCGCCTCATCAGTCGCGAACTTCGCCGCAGCTTCAGTGAGTGTGACATGTCGTTCCTCAAGACTGGCAACAAGCGCGGATTTCTCGGCCACTGTTGCCACCAAAGTGTCGAGCTTGGCCTGTTGTTTCTTGGCTTCGCTTTCGGCTGCAACCGTATTTGATTCCGCCACGCGATGCCGGGCGGTAGTTTCTTCCAGAAGTTTTATCGCGGCAGCGTGCTGCGATTTCACCTCCTTGTGTTCCGCGAGATGCTTTTCCTTCGCACTCGCGACCGCCAGCATTTCAGCGCGATGCGATTGGAGATCCGCAGCTGCCTGCGCCACTCCCGCGCGGGCTTTTTCCATATCAGCCTGATGAGCGGCAGACTTGCCTTCGAGTTCCGTCGCGCGTGTTTCAACTCCAGCCAATCGCTTTTTCGCACCCTCCAAAGCACGCTCAAGCGTAGCTATGCCTTCTTCGAGAGTGGCGCGCTTTTTAGAGAGTGTCTGGGTCAGCGCGTGCTGGGCGCTGCCCTGCTCAGCAAGCGCGGCGATCTCTTGTTCCTTTTCCGCACGCAGACGCGCCAGGGAGGTGACAGTCCCCTCTAGCGCACGTTTCTGCTCCTCGGCCAGCGAGAGCGCGCTGCTTGTTTCTTTCAGCCGCGCTTCCGTCGCAGAAAAGGCTTGCAGCTTGACATTGAATTCCTCCTCGCGCCGAGCGAGCCGTGTGATCCGCTCCTCGATGACCAGCGCAGAACTTTCCTTGTCCGCCAGGTCTAGCTCAAGTTCACTCCGCCGGGCGGAAAAATTTAGCTCTGCCTCAGCATTCAGCCTGCGCAATTCTTCGAAGCGCGTGCGTGCAGTCGCAACTTCGGTATTAATGGCTCCGACTGATTTTTTGAGTTCCTCTTTCCGTGCGACGAGCTCCTTGATCTCACTGTTCCGTCGTTCACGTTCATCTGACAGAGCGCTGATTTCCGCTTCGTGTGTGCCGCGTTGCGTCATCAACTCTGAGATCAGCCCTTCGAGTTCGGCATGCTTTGATTCGTATTCCAAAAGCTTGCCCCGCAGATCAGTAAGATTTTTTTCCGCTTCTGCCAGCCCGGCAGTCTTAGTTTCGAGGTCAGCGTTCCGCGTCTCCAACTCCAGCATGCGCTTGCTGGCCTCATTGACTGACGATTGCTTTGCGGCGAAGGCGTTATCGAGTTCACGAACCTTGATCGCGTGCGATTTTAGCAACTCGGCCTGCTGTTCCGCAAAGTGCTGCTGAGCCTCGGTGAGCGCAGCCCTGATTCCGAGTGTGCTTTTTTCCAATGCAACTCTCTCATCTTGAAGCAGGGAAAGTTCTTGCTGTGTTTCGACGTATTCTTTCTTGGCCTGAATGTTGCCCGCTGCGCTTTCATCGATCTGCTTTTGCACCTGTTCGTGAGCCAGCTTCAATTCCACCAGCGCGGCTTCCGCAGTGGACTGTTGTTTGTTGATTAGCTTGAGAGCCTTGTTGGCTGCGGTCAGACGGCCTTCGGTCGCAGCTAGTTCTTCCATCCGCTTTTCCGCCGCTACTCGTCGGGTTTCTATTTCTACAACCCCGCGTTCGACTGCTCCATACTGTTCGCGGCGACTGGCGATCGCTGCTTCAAGTTCAAGTTTTTCTGACTCGAGTTGTTTTTGCTGATGGACGACTTCCTCTTTGGAATCCTTAACCAACGCCTCCAACTTAATCTGTTCCGGCTGGAGCGACTGGATTCTCGCTTCGGCACCAGCCTGAAGCTGGCGAGTCTGCTGCAGCTTCGCTCCTGCTTCCGCCTGCTGCTTCGTTAATGTCGCGTGCTTTTGATGTGCCGCTTCGATCCTGGCAAGTAATTGGGCATAATCCTTTTCCTGTGCGCTTCGTTGCACGGCCAGACCCTCCAACTCTTTTTCGTGAACCACTCTCTCGCGATTATGGCTTTCAAACTCCTGTCGCACGGCTAAGAGTTTCGCGGCGAATGTAGCCAACTCCCCCTCTTTCGCGGCACGCGCAGCAGAAAACTTCTCAAGCTCCCTGGCATGATCGTCGCGCTGGCCAGCGAGGCGCTCGACTTCATGCTGCGTCGCATTGTGCTTCGCAATGAACTCCGCGTGCTCTTTTTCCATGGCCGCACGCTCGACTGAGAGTTGTTCGAGTCTCTCGAAGTGCTCATTACGCTGTTTAGTGATGCCCTCGATCTCTTGGCGGGCGGCGCTCAGCTTCGCAACGACTCCGGCATAATCTTCCTCCCTGGCTGCGTGGTCGGCAGAGATCTTCCCGACTTCCCTGGCGCGATCGTCGCGTTGGTTAGCGAGGCGCTCGACTTCATGCTGCGTCGCATTGAGTTTCGCGATTAACTCCGCGTGTTCCATTTCCTTGGCTACGCGCTCATTGGTAAGTTTTTCCAGCTGCGCGTTACTTTCAGCAACCCTGGTTGAAGCAGCAGAAGCAGAATCACCATCCTTGCGTAGTGCGACTAGCCGTTCCTCCGCGGCTTTGATATCGTGAGTAATGCCCGCGAGACGTTCATCGGCTGCTTTGGATTCGTTCGCTGCATGCTCGCGATTTTTTTCCTCGGCTTGCCGGTGTTCGGCTATCTGCTTCCGGGCAGCTTCACTTTCCTGATGCAGGGCTTCGAGCGCCAGCTTGGCGGTCGCCGCTTCTTTTTTTATGTGGTCAAGTTTTGTGCTTTCATCGCGCAGATTGCGGAGATCCGCCTGTGCCTCCGCTATTTGGGCTATCAGCACCGCATGTTTTTCCTGTAATTCTTGGGTATCACCCATGGCGTTGGGTGCGGGCGCAGGGACCGTCGGACGATTCTGAGCTGCAGGCAGCAGGGATTTGGCGACGATTTGTGAAAGAACAGACGTCGTCTTGAGAATGGTGGCACCAGCCACGGATGACGGGCTGGTGGGAGCACCCGGAAGATGCGTATCACGGAAAAGCGCCTCAAGTAGCCCGAAGCTAATTTTGTCACCCGGCTTCAGTTCGGCGCTTTCAACCCGCTTGTCGTTGACGTAGGTGCCGTTGGAGCTTTTGAGATCGGTCAGCACATAGGCACCGCTCGATTGCCGGGCGAATTCAGCGTGGAAGCTCGAAATCTGAACATTGTCGATGACAATCTCGTTGCGCGGGTTGCGGCCAAGCGAGATTCTTTCTTCGAGCAGATCGAAGATTAACTCGTTGCCGTCATTCAGATTGAACGCGAGGTAGGGCATTTTTGCTTTGCGGAGGGGCAGTCTAGAATTTTTTTGATTCTTTATCAACGCGAAACAACATCTCTCACAACCTTCCCTCCATGACACCCCTCCCCTTTCCAGCACGATCGGCTCAAATCACCACAAATTTTTACCGGACGATCTTCGTATTTAGCCTGCTGCAAGCCTTCATCAGCGCGGCAGCCGAACCCAGTGGTGCGGAACTGGACCGAATCGGCCGGCGAATCTGGCAGAGCGAATGCGGCGGCACCGTGGAGGGCCTGACAAGCTGGAACGCTGGAGAGAACTTTGCCTCATTGGGCATCGGACATTTTATCTGGTATCCGAAGGGGGTGGATGGCCCATTCGAAGAGAGCTTCCCGAAATTAATCGCCTGGCTGAAGAAGGAAGGCGTGGCCCTGCCGCAGTGGCTGGCGGAGGCTGGACCGTGTCCGTGGCCGGATAAAAGCTCATTCGACGCTGGGCATCACAGCGCCCGGCAGAAAGAACTGAGGTCGCTGTTGTCGGGCACGATTCGCGCGCAGGTGCGCTTCATCATCC
>JANNQW010000153.1:0-1760 GCA_031400955.1 Verrucomicrobiota bacterium | reverse complement strand
CCAAGCTAGGAGCAGAAACCAGAGAACAATCACGTCGAGATCAGATCCAGGCGGCATTTTCGCATTGAAAAGTCTTGTCATAACCGGGATGCATAGCAGCCAGAGATAGTTTAACAAATATTCGTTGCGCGCGCAGAGGCTGATTCCCACGACATAAGCCCCCATTGCCATGGCGTTGACTATGACTTGGTTGTTTCCCTCCCAATCCAGACTGCCGGTCACCGCTGAAGCAGCGGAGAGATAGAGCAGTGTGCGGCACGAACCCATGATGAGGACCGATCCCGGCCACGGTTTGTGATAAAGATCATAGATGAGGATTGCTGCTATCAGTGCGCCAGTGAGCCAGATGCACGCCTCCGCACCCCAGACAAACATGCTGAAGCCCCCGCTCAGGAATACCAGTCCCGCGATCCACGCTTGCGCTTGAGAAATGCGGCCGGAGGGGATCGGACGTTCTTTGCGATGGACAAAATCGAACTTCACATCCGCTGCATCGTTCAGAAACATGCCGCCGGTGTAGATCAGCGAACTGCCAGCAAGTAACCAAGTCAGCGGTTTCCAGTCCCATTTCCCACCGGCCAACAGCCAAGCGGCAAGAATGTTCGTCCAGACCGTGGGCAGGTTGGAAATGCGGGCGAGTTCGAGCCAAGGGCGCAGGATGCTGTTGTTCACAAAGGTGCTCGATGGATTAGAAGAACTTCAAGGGAAAGAACTTTGCGATGGCATCAAAATCGCGGTCGTTGTGCAGCAGCCATGCGTTGTGTTGCAGCGCGGTGGCGCAGATGAGGCAGTCTATGCTGCTGCGGATGGTGAAGCCTTTGGCTCGGCAAGTGCGGTAAATATGCGCGGCTTCGCGAAAGGTTTTCCGGTCCACGTCGAGCTGCTGGCAGTTGTCCAGGATATTTGCGATCTTCCGGTGCTGGTCATCGAGCCGGACGCCTTGAAGCACCTCTAAGACGGTGGGGCCGCAGACACAGACATCCGCCTCGACCTCGATCAGCTTCTCTAGCTTGTCTTGGGCAGTGCCCGGTCTGCCTGCGAAGAACGAGATCCATGCGCTGCTGTCAGGAATGATGAGCATTGCGCGGTCAGCTCAGGACTTGGTGTGCTCTGCAACGTAACCGTCCCAGAATTTCACTTTGCCACGCAACTCGATCAAATTCTTCATCTGCTGGCGGCGCACAACTTCCCGGAGGGCGAAATGCACGACGCCGGTCTTGGTCTTGATGCCTGTCGCTTTCTGGGCGGCGTAAACCAAAGGCTCCTCCATAACGATGTTTGTGCGAACGGTGGCTTCGTTTGTAGTGTATTTTGTGCGTTTCTTTTTCATACACATAAAATACTTAAATAATGTGTATACGCAAGATATTTTTAATAAATCAAGCCAGCCCGCGCTGCCGCATGGCGTCGAGTGTCCAATCGTATTCCGCGCACAACTGATCGGCGACATCGGCACTGCGGAGATTTTCCGGCAGCACTTCCCAAGTGTAAGTTTCCATTTCCAGATGCTGGCAGGCGGCCGGATGTTTCGCGAGCCAGTCCAGCGCGCCAAGGGTGTGGTCGCGAGTGTCGCCAAAGCCGCCGCTGGGCGCGGCATGAAGCGGCACATGATAATGCACGCGCCATTCGTCGCCGAGCGAGCCTGGTTGAACCCCGGCATATTCGATGGCGGCAGGGATGTCACGAAATCGGCGCAGCATATCTTCTCCATCGTGCATGATCACCTGGTGAAAATAGACGGGTTCATCAAAGCTGCGGAG
>JANNQW010000152.1:0-2205 GCA_031400955.1 Verrucomicrobiota bacterium | reverse complement strand
AGAAGTTAGCGATGAGCAAATCACCCGGAATTTTGATACGAATTTCCATGGTGCGCTCAAGGTGATCCGCGCGGCTCTGCCGATCCTCCGCACGCAACGAAGCGGACACATTGTGAATATTTCCGCAGCTGCGGTCATTTCAAACTACGCAGGCTTTTCCATCTACGGCGCTACCAAGTGGGCGCTCGAAGGCGTTTCGGAAGCACTCGCCGCCGAGCTGAAGCCGCTCGGGATCAAGGTCACGATCGTGCAGCCGGGGCCTTTTCGCACCGACTTCATCGCCCGTTCGCTGGAGCGCGCTGAGGAGCACATCCCCGACTACGACCGCACCAGCGGCAAGTTCCGGAGTTTTCTTGAAACGATGAGCGGCAGACAGCCTGGCGACCCGGACAAGGCTGCGGAAGCCATCATCGCCGCCGTGGAATCGGACGCGCCACCGCTGCGACTGGTGCTGGGCAAATACGCGAACGACAAGGCCCGCAAAAAACATTCTGACAGTGAAAAAGAACGGTTAGCATGGGAAGCAGTGGGATTGTCCACCGATTACGCGTCTTCGCCGCATTTAATTCCATGACGCCGGAACTGGACGAGTGTGCCATCACACCAGTGACTTCCTCCAAAGACACTCTGTTTAACCTCCAGCAAGACAGACGCACCGGCCTCGCCTGGGGTTCCTTCATCGGGGACGCCCTGGCGATGCCCACCCACTGGTATTACGATCGGGCCGCGATGCAGCGCGATTACGGTGAAGTGCGGGACTACTTGGCCCCCCGCAATCCTCATCCCGACAGCATCCTCTGGCGCTCGGAATACACCCCGCTGAATGAACGAGGCGAGATCCTGCACGAGCAGGCGCAATACTGGGGGCAGCAGAACATCCACTATCACCAGTTTCTTCACGCCGGAGAAAACACGCTCAATCTCCAACTCGCGAAAGTCCTCATGGAATCGCTCGTCGAACGAGGTTGCTACGACGCGGACGATTATCTCGCGCGTTACATCCGCTTCATGCTCACGCCGGGCCAGCACCACGACACCTATGTTGAGGAGTATCATCGAAAATTCTTCACGGCCTATGCCCGTGGAGTCGTTCCCCGCAAGTGTGGCGGCAGTGACATTCACATCGGCGGCCTCGCTCATGTGGGTGTCCTGAGTGCTTTCCTGGCGGACGATTTGAAAGCTGCCCGGGCAGCAGTTTGCGTACACATTAGTCTGACTCATCAAAGCGCCGAAGTAGCAACTGTGGGCGACGCCCTCGCGCGAATCCTTGTAGCTGTCACTGCCGGTGGCGATTTGCGCGAAGCCCTCTTTGAACATGGCACGAATTGGTTCTCAAAGAGCAAGGCCGAACAGTGGTCGCGCGAGCCGGATCAAGTCGTTATCGGACGCCGGCTTAGCCCCGCGTGTTACATTGCCGAAGCCTTTCCTGCCTCACTCTATCTAGCATGGAAATATGCCGACGATTTCGAGTCTGGCGTCATCGCGAACACGAACCTCGGCGGTGACAACTGTCACCGTGGCGCGGTCGTTGGCGCACTACTCGGAGCCGCCTCCGGGACACATCGAATCCCTCCGAGATTTATCAACAACATCACTGATGTCGCCCGCCTGCGGACTCAAATCGATCATCTCGCCAGCCAACACCCACCCGCAGTTGAGTAAGCCAGTATAAACGTGCTATTAATGGAATGAGCAACACCGGAGCAACTCCGCGCATCCCTGATGTTTCACAGCGTCTCGCGGCGCGTGAACGGCCACCGGGAAGTCCGGTGATGTTTCAGCAGTGGCGCGACCTGCTTTTCCTCCACTGGGAATATTCCGTTGCAGCCATTCAGGCGACACTGCCGAAGGGGCTGTTTGTGGATACCTACAATGGTCGTGCGTATCTCGGAGTCGTCCCATTCTTCATGCAAAACATCCGCCCGCGTTTCCTGCCCGCAGTGCCCGGCATCTCGGAATTCATGGAGCTAAATCTGCGCACCTACGTGCATGACGGCTCGGGTGTGCCAGGCGTGTGGTTCTATTCGCTCGATGCGAATCAATGGCTGGCGGTGAAGATCGCGCGCCGCTTTTTCCACCTGCCCTACAACCACGCGAAGATGACATCGCGCCCCGCGGCGAATGCCGGCATCCGCTATGAATCCACACGCCGTGGTAACGGGGCAAAAGGCATGACTTGCGCTTATGAATATGCGCCCGGCGCGG
>JANNQW010000151.1:0-1708 GCA_031400955.1 Verrucomicrobiota bacterium | reverse complement strand
CCGGTGCCAGCTTCCATAATGACGCCGGTATTGGCACTATGATGGTTGCGTCCGCTGAGCAGCGCAGCCCGCGTCGGTGAGCAGAGTGCGGTGGTGTGGAACTGATTGTAGCGCAGTCCATTCTTTGCCAGCCGATCCATCGTCACGGTGGGAATAGGCCCACCGAATGTGGACGAGGCTCCGAAGCCGACATCATCGGTGAGAATGACGAGAACGTTCGGCGCGTTCTTCGGTGCTTCGACGACTTTGGGGAAGTCTTTGACCGAGTCCTTCGTGATGCGACCGATCTTGCCGCCGAAAGGTTGTTCTGGACGCGGCAGGACTTCTTGCGCCCCTGCCGGTAACGCGATGGCCGCGAACAGCGCGAGACTGAGGGCGGTGATGATGTGTTTTGCTTTCATGGGTGTGTTCCTATTTCGTTGATTGGTTTGCTCACTTCACCGGCGTGATGTCCTCGATGTCCTGCACGTTTTGTTTGTCGAGTGGTATCCGCACCAAGCCGGGGTTGCTGAAATCAATCTTCGCGAGGTCCAGCATCCGCACTCGGCGGTTATTTTGGGTGTGGTAATACATTCTCAGATTTTTCGTGTCGTAGCCGGTTGTCCAGATGGTGGAACTGCGCATCCCCGCAGTTTTGGCCTCGCCGGAACCTTCCGCCGCACCGAGCGGGAGGTTGAAGTTATCGAGGATGCGGAGGAGTTCGTAGATCGTCTCATCGCCAGTGGCCGTCGGGCGGGCGGTTTGGGTTGCGGCTACGGCGCGGACGAAACGTGAGGGCGGGGTGTTGTCGCCCGGCAGGCCGATCATTCCGCTGCCGCCGCCGAGAGGTTTGAAATCGAGATCACCGATCTTCTTGCCGGGCAGAGCAATGGCGGAAAGGTTGATGTAGTTCCGTAAATTGGTTTCGTGCCAGTTGTATTCGGGAGCATTGGTGATGACTCCCAGCGGGGCGTCGAAGATCTTCATTTCGCCCTCAAGGAACTCGATGACGATGGCCTTGCCGCTCGATTCGGTCACGAGGAAATGCAAAGGCGGCGCGATGCCTATCGCTGGCTCTACCACCGGCACCACCCGGACTTTGGCCATCACCTCGCGCGCTTCCGCTAGGGTCGCGCATTGGGCTAGGATGAACTGCCCCACATCCAACGGCGCGATGGAATCGGCTGCGTGCGCTGGATCGTAAGTGGCATACTTGGCGTATCCGGGTTGATAGAAGGAACCCACGGTGAGTCCCTTTTCATTCATACCGTCAGCGATGATGTCCTGCCCCACCGCATCAAGGCCCACGATGCCATAGGTGGAAGTCCAGGTCTTGCCGGGCTTGCGATCCGGTGTTGCGCCCGTGAATTGATGGCCGCGCGGGATGATGACCACCCGCGAGTGCAGGTCGAATGATCCCCACTCCATGGTGCGGCCATAGATGACCGCGCCGTCCTTGGCTTTAAGAATGATGCCGGTGCAGGCAGTGGAGGTATTATTAGATAGTGCCAACACTGCCGAGAGCGAGGCGGCTAGAATGTGTTTTGTTTTCATAGGACGTGGTTAGGATGGGGCACAGCCGGGCGATGGCTTGGCTTTGGTTTCGCGGGAGACTTGTTTGGCGAAGCGCTCGGCGAGGACCGGGCCGGCGACGCAGGTGGCGACGACGAGGCCGACGATCAGACCGATCACGCCAGGCAGACGCAGGCGCTCCATGGCTCGTGGTAGG
>JANNQW010000150.1:0-9149 GCA_031400955.1 Verrucomicrobiota bacterium | reverse complement strand
CGTTATTGTTGGCTCGCCAACGGGTTTGAATCCGGGCGCTTGCTTCGACGCATCTGCTAGTTTCTGGGCTCCATCCGTTACACTCTCCTTGATGTTTTCATACCTCTCGACTGTCAGGCCTGCCTGAAGCGGTGAGCCCGCATCTGTAGTTGGAAGCTGGATACCGTCACCCTGAAGGAATAAAGAAAATTTCCCGCCAAGGTCTAGCTTACGCCACTCGCTCGGTGCCTTTAGAGTGAATTCCTTGGTCGTGTATATCTCGATTTTTTCTATCCCATCTGCCATGGCGAAAATAGGCGAGCCAAGCAGGAGCAGAAGTATAGTTATTAATGTTTTCATATTGTTTGGCTGAACGGCGAAGTATGGCACCGGCTAGTAGCGCCACGCCGCAACAGTGTAAAGGGTGGTGGTCAAGAGGCTCATTTCGACTCGGGGTGGGTAGCGGGTTGTCCACCACTCCCTTGTTCAGTTGTGGCTTTCTGTTTGCCACGCTCCTGAATAGCGAAGCTAATCGGAAATGCTGCCGCGAAAAGGTAAAACAGCGACCAGATCCCAATCTTGCCCCAGAAGCGGACTGGAGACCTGGATCTTAATGCGGTCCCGTGGTTATCGCTCGCGCTTCCTGAAAATAGGGCATCAAGGATAACTCCTCCAAGTGCATAGCACGAGAATCCTGGAATCAGAATATAGAAGAAGCTGAACTTGTGAATCATCGAGGCGGTGACGACAGATGCCACGACTGGAAGAAAGATGATGACGAACGGAACCAAATGGCGCTTCGGTGCCAGAAGAGGCGAACCCGGACTTGCCGGACTCTCTGCTAAGTCATCCTCCGCTGATCCAGTGCGTATCGCTTGCAATCCGAAAATGCGACCGATCTTGAGCCGTAGCTCGCCGCAATGAGGACAATCGAGATACACTCCATCGCGATCGCCTCCAGACACGAAGCTTCTTGCATCACAGAGTGGGCACCCAAGGTAAAGCCGCCCACATGCCAACATGATTCCCTGAACCGCGCCAATGGCCGCCACCATCAAGCCCCAAATAATCCCCGCGACTGCTGGCAAGATAAACGGCGAGTCATTCGGAAGCAGCCATGCGATGACGATGGCAGGAAACATCACGTGAGCACTGATGCAGAGCCGATGCCATGTCCGAGCGTTGAGCATGTTTATCTTGAGCGAACGTCAAAGCGCATCCACCACTACCAGCGGCGGCGAAAGTCAATAACAGGGTTGAGGTTCAAACTACGGGAGATCATCGGAACTGGGCGGCTGGTGGTGGTTGGATGACGCGGCTTGTTCTGCTCTTCGGGTGTTAGTATTGGATGGGCGCGGAAGGTGGCACTGGTATTCGTGGGTGTTCAAAGTCGTAGATCCTGTAGATCAGCGGCGCGTGTAGTATGGAGACGACGACGGAAAGCCAGAGCAAAATATCGGATGCAAAGCGGCGACGCCAGAAGATATGCTGTGACGGAAGAGCAAGCGCGATCAGTGCAGTAATCAATGGTGGGGTAGTAGCAAGGTACCACCATGACGGGATGCTGACGCCTATCTGGTGCAGGCCGCTATGACGCTCAACGGTAACGCCCCAAAAGCTGAGACTAAAGAAAATGAGACCGCAAACAACAGAGAAGCCACGTGAAAAGGCAGGTGTCATAAATGCATTCATTTCATGGGACAGATTATTGCAGAACAGTTGGATCACCGACAAAAATGTGTGTTTGTTTCGGTTCCGCTTTATAAGCGACAATTTTGTTCGTTTCGCCACACTATTTTGCTTACCTGTTAGTGATCATCGGGAATTCGCTGCAAAGCACACAAAAATGTCAATAAACACACCGAAAGCGGGTGTAAACAAAGATCAGGGAGTGCCTAATCCGGGTAAATGAAAGGGTCGCATCTCGAAATTCTAGCTGTCCTTCCGCCATTCTTGCCTGCTTTGCCAAGAATTGATTCTGGAATGTCCGCGTGCCTTTCAATGGAAATTCACCGCTGCACCCAGTCCGATACACGAGGCAAAATACGACACGGTGCCGATGATCACGCTGGCGATCATGAAGACGAACGACATCAACACCACGTAACCCGAATTTTTTCTTAGTTTGGCCGCCATCTTCACGGCCAGCCAGATGGAACAGCCAAGCTGGCAAATGATCGCGAGAAAAATCAGGGGAATCCCGTCATCCAGTCCCCTTCTCCCGATCAACAAAAATGGCAGCGCCGGCAACAGCGTGCAGGCAAAGATCCACGCGATCCACGGTCCGCGCATGGATGCTTCCGGGCTGGGATGAGGTGGAGGCAGATCGTTCATGGTTGCAATACTACCGCAGCGATCTCTTCCCACAATGCATCAATCTCCCCCGCCTTTCGCGATGGTTTGCCGGCCTTGTGAAACCAGTAATTCGCATTGCCCTGGTCGCCCTCGATCAAATGCAGCAGCGCATGAATCCACGATCCCAGCGACGTGTGAATTTCCTGCGCGATGTTGTGAGCATCTTCCCAGTTCCCCTTCTTCGCATGCCACAAGGCTTTCGCCTCTTCCGACAACGACTCATCCGGCGCGGAGTCGCATTCCACTGATTGAACAAGTTCAGCGGCATTCATGAATGCATCATTTCTTTAAGTCAGCCTTCCGGCAAAGGACGGTCCTTGGTTTCCGGCAGGAACATCAGCGCAACAAGTCCGAGCAGGAACACCGCACTCATGTAGCAGCCAGCGGTCCGGAAGGCGTTGAGTTCCGCCGTGGCCTTCATGGCTGCACTGGCGGTTCCTGGCAGCGCCGCGATGGCTTTGGCTCCGATGTTGGCCTGCAACACGCCGAGCGTGACAGGTCCGCTGGCGGCAATGAAACGCCCGACATTGTAACAGAAGCTGACGCCCGTGCTGCGCAGGCGTGTGGGGAATAACTCAGGCAGATAGATGGCGAAACCGGCGAACAACGAAAGCTGACAGGCACCCAATATAAAGCTCATCCAGATATGGTCACGCGTGCTGAACATCTGGTAGAAGAAGATCGTCGCGGCCATGGCAGCGATAAAGCCCACGACAAACACCGGCTTCCGGCCAAAGCGATGCGCAGCTTTGCTGAACGCGATCATGCCCACAAAGGCGCCGATATTCAAAACAATGAGATTGGCCGCGGACCACCATTGCTTGGCTTCGCTGATCGCTGCTGCGCTCAGGTTTTTTCCGGCAAGCGAATCAGCGATGGCAGCGGAGACGAGTTTGTTACTGAAGAATACGATGCCCCACAGTCCGACTACGGCGGAGACACAGAGCATCATGCCAAACAACGCCGACTTGCTCCAACGTGGGTCACTGAACAGGCTTGAATAAGAGCCCATCGCCTTGGTGCTGTCGGTCCTGCTCGTAGCTTTAGCGGCGATCCATTTTTCAGGTTCCTTCAAGCGCGCCATGATGAAGATGCAGAGGAAGGCGGGGATCGAGCCGATCCAGAAAAGATATTTCCATGAGACCATCGGATCGACGCCCGAAAGCGACATGGCGCAGAGTCCGGCAGTGACATTGCCGACAGCGGAAAGCGCCTGCAACAGGCCGAGCGCCTTTGGTCGGGCGGCGTCTGGCAGTGCATCCGCGACCAGTGCGACTGCGAGTCCGAACACTCCCCCGACGCCGAGTCCCGTGAGCGCCCGGTAAATCATGAACTGCGTGATGTTGGCGGCTAAGGATGAAAGTCCGGTGAACAACGAATAAATCAAGACAGTGAGAGCGAGCGTCTTGGCGCGTCCAATGCGATCGCCGACCGCGCCGAAAATGAGTCCACCCGTGGCCCATCCCGCGATGAAGATGCTCATGGCCCAGCCGCTGAGCGCAGTCTGCTTAAGGGAGTCCATTCCCGGCGTGAGGGCTTTCACGGCGTTATCGCGCGCTAGGATGAAGAGTTGCTGATCTAGGCAGTCAAAGCACCATGCCGCCGAGGCAACGAAAAAAACAAACCAATGATAACCATTGAGCAGTTTCCACCACGGTTGCGCGGCGCCGGTTTGAGATGTAATGCGTTCGCTCATGAACGCGGAGTCTGGCGGAGATAGGCCCAATGACAAGGCGGAAATTATCAGTGTTCAGTGTTCTACTCCCGCCATGCCCCTTCCTCCCAATCTGACCGACCTCGACAAGCTCCACGTCTGGCACCCCTTCACGCCGATGTGCGAGTGGTGCGCGCCAGAACACGACCCTCTGATGCTGGTGCGCGGCGAGGGCTGCTGGCTCTGGGACCAGCACGGCAGCAAGTATCTTGACGGCAACTCATCCATCTGGACCAACATCCACGGGCACAACCACCCGCGCATCAATGCGGCCATCAAGGCACAGCTTGATCGCGTGGCCCACACGTCATTCCTCGGCTTCACCCATGAACCGGCCATCCAACTGGCAGCGGAACTGGTGGCGCTGTTTCCCGCGAGCACACTCAACAAGGTCTTCTACTCGGACAACGGCTCCACGGCCATCGAGTCCGCCGTGCGCATGGCCTTGCAATATTGGAAGCAAAACAACCGGCCGGAACGCGATGTGATTGTGGCTTTCGATGCCGCCTATCACGGCGATACGCTCGGCGCGGCCAGCCTCGGCGGCATTCCGCTGTTCCAGGGAAACGTGAATGAATTTGGCTATGCCGTGAAACGCGTGGCGAATTTAGCAGCTTTGCATTCCCTCGACGATGCTGCTGGACGTCGTGTCGCCGCCGTCATTATCGAGCCGCTCATCCAAGGGGCTGCAGGAATGAAACTGTGGCCACCGGGCATGCTGAAACAACTCCAAACATGGTGCCGCGAACACGATGTCTTTCTAATTCTAGATGAAGTGATGACCGGCTTCGGTCGCACCGGGAAAATGTTTGCCTGCGAGCACGAGAACGTGACGCCGGATTTTCTCTGCCTCGCCAAGGGAATCACCGGTGGTTATCTGCCGCTTGCTGCCACCATGACGACCCAGCGCGTGTTCGATGGCTTTCTCGGTGAAGGCCGCACATTCTATTACGGTCACAGCTACACCGCGAACCAGCTCGGCTGCGCGGCGGCACTCGCCAGCTTGTCGGCATTTCGGGAAGAGAAGACACTGGAATCGCTGCCAGCGAAACAGGTCAAGCTGGGCGATCTGCTGCATCATCTCGGACATCATCCCCGCGTGAAGGAGGTCCGCCAATGCGGGATGATCGCGGGCATCGAACTCTCCAGTGATGAAATCATCGGCGCGAAAATCTGTCTGGCCGCAAGGAAGCATGGATTGCTCACCCGCCCCATTCTGAACACGATCGTCCTCATGCCGCCCCTTTGCATCACGAATGAAGAGCTGGCGATCATGGTGAACGCGCTGAAACTGGCGATGGATGAACTCTAAAGCTGGCAGGCTGCAGCAATCTCGATAAAAAAATTTCACATAATCACACACCGTCGCGCATATTTCCGGCGGATGCTCAATGCCCCTGATGCCGATTGCAATATGCTCCGACTCCCGCTAAATGAATGCGGCCTCGAATCCGCCTCCGTGACATGCCAGACGATCCCAAGCCGCCATTCAACCTCGATGACATCGACTTTGGCCCGACCATCCGGGGCCATCAAAAGGGCGATCGCGTCTTCGACCGCTTCGTCCTGCAAAAACTCCTCGGGCGCGGTGGCATGGGCGTGGTCTGGCTCGCACTGGACGAACGACTCGGGCGCGAGGTCGCGCTGAAGTTTGCGCCAGAAGTCATCCGTTACGACGAAGTCGCCGTCGAAGAACTGAAAGAAGAAACGCGAAAGGGCCTCGGACTCGCACACCCGAACATCGTGCGCATCTATGATTTCCTGCTCGACGAGGATCATGCGGCGATCAGCATGGAGTTCATCGATGGCGAAAATCTTGGCGCACTCCGCATCCGCCAACCGAACAAGATCTTTGAGCCACAGCAGATCAAACCGTGGGTGGAACAGATGCTCGACGCGCTCGACTACGCGCATCGCGGTGCCAAGGTCATCCATCGCGATCTCAAGCCCGCGAACCTGATGGTCGACCGCGAGGGCAATCTTCGCGTCACTGATTTTGGCATCGCGCGCAGTATCTCTGACGCCCTGGACCGCGCCACGCTGGGCCGCGCTTCCACCGGCACACTGGCCTACATGAGTCCGCAGCAGGCCAGCGGAAAAAAACCGCACATCAGCGACGACATCTATTCCTTCGGCAGCACGCTCTACGAACTCATCACCGGCAAGCCGCCGTTCTACACCGGCAACCTCACCGAGCAACACAAGAACGATCCTGTCACACCGCCTTCCGAGCGCCGTCGCGAGTTCAACATCACCGCGGGTGAACCCATTCCCGTGGAATGGGAGCAGACCATTCTCGCCTGCCTGGAAAAGAAAATTGAAAACCGTCCGTCTGACGCCCATGCCGTGATGGTCCGCCTTGGTCTTGCCGAGCCAGCGCGACAGTCGGGCGGAACACCTCAAATTATGCCCGGTTCGACGGCGACGGGTTTCATCCACGGACAGCCCACCGGCCTGACCGCGACTTACGTCCGTCCCGGTGCGGGCCTTACTGAAATCGCCGCGCCAGCGCATCCGCTCACGGCGAGTCGCTTCCGCGTGGCAGACAAAGTTGAATCGCAGACGGAACCGCCCGTGCATCCCCAAGCCGTGAAGCACGTTGGAGGAGCCAAGCCTTGGCTCATCGCGCTGGGTTCACTCTGGTTCATTGCCGTGCTTGGAATGGGTGCATGGTATGCTTTTGAGTATTGGAAAAAAAATACTCCATCCGTGCCGCAAGAAGTGGTGATTGCTCCGCCGAAGCCGGACTCGGTCGTCCAACCGATAGAACCCAAGGACTCCGCGAAGGATCCAAAATCAACCACGATCCCCATTACTCCGCCCACGCAGCCTCCGCTTCCTGACACCACCATCAGCGCCAGGCTCGCGAAGGCCAAAGCCGGCGATACCATCACTGTCGAAGCCGGAACTTATGAAGAGCAGATACAGTTCAAAGAAGGGGTAAAACTCCGTGCGTCCGAACCCGGCAAAGTCATTGTGCAAATTCACAGCAAGGCGGGCTCCGCTCTGCGCGTTGAGAAATGCGCGACGGGCAGCATCAGCGGCATTATCTTCCAGCATCTCGGCACGGAAACGGTCGAGGGCGATGCCTCACCCATCGCGCAAATCACCTCCAGCAGCATCACGATTGAGGATTGCTCATTTCAAAAAGGCACTGGCTCCGGCATGGAAGTTTCGGGAGCAGGCCGTCCTGCGCTCATCCGCTGCACCATGGCTAACAACAGCAAGTTCGGTCTCGTGCTCGGCTCCGGCAGCACCGCTGTCGTCACCCAGTGCAGCGCTCAGAAAAATGGCGCTAGCGGCATCGAAGTCCGCCACAACGGCACCTCACCCATGCTCAGCGCCAATACTGCCTCGGAGAATGCCGATTCCGGCATCGTCGTGAAGGACGGAGCCACTGCCACCATCCAGGGTAACACCCGCTGCTCACTCAATGGAGAGGCTGGTATCGCCGCTGTCGGCGAAGGAACTTCCATCACAATCACCGGCGCTAACTGCGACGGCAACAAGCACGGCATCAGCATCCAGAAAACCGCGATCGCAAAAATCACCGGCTGCACCGTGCACAACAGCAAGGAGATGGGCATCCACTTCGGCTTCGCGGCAAACGGCAGCGAAATCCGCAATACCTTGGTCGAGAAATCTGACGTCTATGGCATCCTCCTCGTCGGCAACAAGGGCGCGAACCCGCTGGTCACCGGCAACAAGGCGCACAACAACGCTCTCACCGGTATCTTGGTAACGGGCGAAGGTTTCCGCCCGACTGTTGAAAAAAACGAGTGCGATAAAAACGGCGAATACGGCATCGGCATCGCCGAAGGTGCATCCGCTATTGTGCGGGAAAACATTCTTCGTGGCAACAACCGCGGAGGCATCGGCCAGCAGAACGCCGCGAAAGATGTACTCATCGAAAACAACGTCA
This sequence comes from Verrucomicrobiota bacterium, assembly GCA_031400955.1. Taxonomy (GTDB): domain Bacteria; phylum Verrucomicrobiota; class Verrucomicrobiia; order Verrucomicrobiales; family Verrucomicrobiaceae; genus VFKE01. The sequence continues at coordinate 1,179 of JANNQW010000150.1, read as the reverse complement.
TTACCGACGACGACACGGCGAAGTAGACTCCAATGACGGATCAAACCCGGCGCGTTCTCGATTTTCTCTCGCGGCCGGAAAGCTATCCGCACCGACCGGAGCGGGTGACCATGGTGCAAACACACGCTTCGTGGGTATTCATCGCCTCGCCTCTCGTTTGCAAAATCAAGAAGCCAGTAAACCTCGGCTTCCTCGATTTCTCCACCCTTGAACTTCGTCATGAAAACTGTGAACGCGAAGTCGTGCTGAATCGTCGCCTGGCGGAGGACATTTACCTCGGGGTCGAATGCATCCGGGAGCACGATGGCATACTTCGGTTCGGCGGCGATGGTAAGATTATCGAGTGGTGCGTCATGATGTGCGAGCTGGACCCGCGCTTCCTCCTGAGTCATTTACTGAAGGAAGGTTCTGTCGGCACAGCGGAGATGGACCGCATCGTGGACAAGTTGTCGCGCTTTCACGCTGCTCAGCCGCCGCTCGCGCCAGATGAAGCCGCCACCGCCATCGAGCGGCTGCGACTCGCCACTGATGGAAATTTTCAAGTAGCGAAGGACTGCATCGGGAAATCGCTCTCACAAACCTGCTTCGACGTCATCACGCATTATACCAACGAATTTTTCTACCGTCAGAACACCCTGCTAAAATCTCGCATTCTCGAAGGCTGGATCCGCGACTGCCATGGCGACCTGCATGCGGAACACATCCATCTCGCGCCGGATGCGGTGCGCATCTACGACTGTATCGAGTTCAACACGCGCTTCCGGCACATCGACATCGCGAACGACATTGCCTTCCTCGCGATGGATCTGGAAGGCAACAGCCGGCCGGATCTGGCGCGCCATCTCGTGCTTCGTTTTGCCGAACAAATGAATGACGCCGGCATGATGCCGCTGATGGATTTTTACAAATGCTACCGCGCTTGCGTTCGCGGCAAGGTCGAGAGCCTCCACAGCGCGGCGGAGACCGCCGGCGAATCTGAACGCGCTGAAAGCCTCAAGAAGGCACTACACTACTATCAGCTCGCGCTGCGTTGTGCCTTCGCCGGCTCGGAGCCGTGCGCTTTCGTCTTCATGGGGCGCATTGCTTCTGGAAAATCTGCGCTGGCTGCGGAGCTCGGTGCGGAACTCGGCTGGCCGCTGCTGTCTTCAGACCAGCTCCGCAAGAAAATCGCCGGCATCC
>JANNQW010000149.1:0-22825 GCA_031400955.1 Verrucomicrobiota bacterium | reverse complement strand
CTGGCAGCGCGATGAAGGAGCAAAGGAGGAGTGACAGGTTCTTGTGCATGGCGGGTTAGTTTAAGGGGATTTCGTTCACGGTGTAGTAAGCTTTGGTGTGGAGCAGTGGCTCGCCGCTTTTGGACTTAATCTTGGCTAGATTGAAATCGTGGATGTGACCTTCCTCGAACTTCTCCAGATACACCATCACTGAGAGACCGTTTGCCGCGGGCACAACCTTGGGCACATGCGACGTGGTTTGATCTACTTCCGGACTGCCGTAGCCGGCGTGATAGATGTAGGTGTAGGTGGTGATGTCGTAGTTGTCTGACTTGGCGGCGATTTGTGGATCGACGGGCTTGGTGAACGTGATGAGGAATCCGTCTTTCTTGATGTTGATTTCTTTGATCTCGAACGGCATCACGCCGTTCCAGTCGATGCGTTGAATGGCAAAGGGTTCGGTCCCGCGCACCGGCCACTGCAAATTGGTGGTGAAGCCCCCGGCGATGAGCTGTCCCTTGGGCGAGAACTCCACATTCATGATTCCCGTTGCCAATCCTTCGCGGAAGGGATAGCAGGCCCCCTGCCACACGCCATTGATCTCCTCGGTGGTGGCCCGCATGATGACGCTGAGTGTGTAGTCGCCCAAAAAAATCTGGTTCTCGAACGGGCCGAACTTGCCGCCTGTTTGATTGAGCCGGAAGCCGGAGATGGAGCGGCCCATTTTGATATACGGAAAACACACCGCGGGCGGCACCAGTTCCTTCACGCGCTTTCGTTCGATGTGAATACGTGAGTCACTCTTTGGCTGCACAGGTTCCTTCATGCCGGGCACGAAGCGATACCAGTTGTAGCTTATCGGATGTCCGAGAAAGCCGCCGGGCTTGAGATGCTTGAGCGAGCAGCAGCCGTTCCACGGTCCCTGGCTCTCAATGGCAAACATGGCCCCTTGCGCATTCGGCCCCACTCCCGCTGGACTGCGCAATCCGCTGCATACTGGTATCATCTTGCCTTCTGGTGTGACCTTCACTGCCCAACCGCGAAACAAATTATTTGAATGATACGAAGCGCTGAGTCCCAGTGCCAGCCAGATGTCACCCTGGGGATCATGCTTCGAGGCGAAGGTGAACTCATGATATTCAGCGTAACCCCAGTTATTGCTCAGCGTGTCGTAGCGATCCGCCACACCATCGCCGTCGGCATCCGAGATGCGCGTGACTTCCGCCCACGAGGTCGCCGTCATCGCCCCATCTTTCCACGCGAGTGAGAATATCTCATCCTGCCCGCTGGCGAACAAATGATACTCCGGCTGTGGCGGCATATCGAAGGCACCCTTAATAAAATAAATATCGCCCCGCCGCGTCCCCACCGCCAGGCGGCCATCTGGCAGAATCTCAAAGCCACCTGGCCGCATCGGCACCGATGGCGGAATCGGAACGTTCACGATGGGATAATACTTCGCCTCCGCCGCTGCGGTGCCCCACGTTTCACCGAGATCCTCGGAGTGAAGAACAGGCGCGAGAACGAAGGCCACGAGGGACATGATGATGCGGCGGCCTACCATCGGTATTCGAGAGTGAGAGTGGTGCGACCTTTCGGCAGTGTGAGGGGAATTAATACTTCGCCTTCACGTTTGATGCCTTTGTGCTCGCTGGTGAGGCGCAGTTGCAGTTGATCGATCAGGAAGTTGCGATCCGATGACGCGCTGATTTTTTTCCCGCATGCCGCGCGGAAATAGAACGGCTGAGCTGCCTCTGGCGCATCAAACTGAAACGTTCGTTTGAAATACGCTTTGCCGGCCCTGTCGCGAACGTCCTCGAAAAATTCCTCAACCGCGATGTCGCCGTATTGATAGCGAAACGTCGGCCTGCGCAGGGCATCGAGATGGTAGCCGCGAAACTGGTAACCGTGATCTTGCGGAAAGGTGTAATTGGTTTTGCCCTTGGATGGCCATTCGTCCTCCAGGGATTTCAAGCGGTGAAACGGAATGCCCGCCGGAAAGGCGATCTGCTCCGTGCCCTTGGGCTTGAAGGAGCCGAAGTCGACATTGACGAAGGCATCCTTCCACAGCAGGCGCAGGGCCATCTCCTCGGAGTCAAATGCCAGATTGATGCGCGCAGGATAACCAACACCGATCCCGCGATAACCCGCAGTGCCGCGACCACGACAAATCTCCGCGACATCGGCGACACTCAACTCATTCGATGTCCGGGCCAGGCCCAGCGGCTTCTTGGCTTGCGTGCCGCCCTCGAGATAAGTCCACAAGGCTTCGATCTGCTGCGCCGTGTCGCCGCTGAGAATGTTTGGCCGGATGGATTGTCCGCCTGGCCAGTAGCTCGGCATGATCACGGTCGGGTGGAAGCGTTGTGGTTGCCTCAGGTAGAGATGAAACCAGCTTTTTTGCAGACGTTCGGTCGTATGCACAATGTCCAGTGCACCGGCGGCTGATTTCTGTCCGTTGAAATCATGGCATGCGATGCAACTGAATCCTGTGACACCAATCATCTCGTAACCGGCATTCTTTGACTCCTGGATGTTGGCAATTTTGGGGAGCGTGACATCTTCGAGGTGGTCGACCTTGCCAAACAAGTTCACTAAGTGCCCGACATTGGCCTCGCCGAACTGCGGCATCGCTGCGTCGAGGTAGTTGCGTTGTCGCTGGCCATGGAGGAGCACTTCGGCGATCCATCTTGGAGTGAGCTTGGCCCCCACATCCGTCAATGGCGGCGGCAGACGTCCCTGGTCGCCCAACGCTGAAGCGGTTCCGGTGAAAATCGATTTGCGGTCAGTCGCGATTCCGCCAAGTCCGCTGCGCTCGTGACACGCGATGCAGTTGAAGGTGGCGAGCGACTTGTGCAGCCGTTCCTTGTCCGTGAGCTGCCGCGATTCCATTTGCGGCATTGCTTTTGCGATCAAGGCGCGCTGCTCGGCACTCAGATCAAAATTTGGCCACGCTCCCTTCAGTGCACTGAGACAACCGCGAGCAGAATTGAGCTTCGCAAGAGCGATGCTCGGTGCCGATGACACGCCGACATCGTCATGGCATTTCGCGCAACCGAGTTTGCCAAAGTGCTCTTGCCCACGCGCAGCGAAGTCGGCATTTACTTTGAGTGGCGCAAAAGCCGGGATGGGCTTATCGGAAACCGAGAGCATCAATGATGGAATCGACTGCCGTTTAAATTGCGGTCCTTCCATTTCAAAGGAGAGCGATGGCGCTTGCCCCGTGTGAAAATAGATCAACTGAATCTTTCTCCAGCCAGCGGCCAGTTCTGCTTCACCTTGCAGCTTCATGACACCACGCCGGTCTTTTGGCTCCTGCTGGATGATTTCCTTATCATCCAGAAGCAGTGAACCGCCGTTCATCTGAAGATAAAACGTGTAGCGCCCGGCAGTCGCAATGTTCAGCCAGCCTTCGTAGCGGATCGCCGCGTGATGATGCACCTTGCCGAAGTTCTCCAGCGAAAAGTCCTTTACATAATCCGCGCGCTCCGGTTCTACTTCATCGCTGGCCAATCCTTGCCAGACCTGGCCGCGATACATGGTGTAGCTGAGATTGCCGGGCACTTGCGTGTCTCGCAGTAGAAAATGCGCGACGCAATCCAAGTCCCGTCCGAGCAATCTCATATCCGGCATCCGACCCGAGGGTCGGCTCGCATGTGGCCCACGCAGAAAATCCACCAAACTTCTAAAACTGTATTTCTTCTCCAGGGCGCCGAGCGGCACTGAATTTGACTTCATGGTCTCTGCGCCCTGCGCATCGCGCGGCGAATGACAAGCTGCACAACCGCGTGAATGAAATAGTTTCTCTCCTTGTTTCGCCGCCACGGCATCTGGAGCTTGCAGGGCGAAATCTTTCTGCTTCAGCGACAATAAAAAGTGAGTGATTTCCGTCGCGACCCGTTCTCGATCCGCTGTTGGCATTACATCCGGCATTGTCGTGCCTGGCTTCGTGCCATGAGGATCGCGAATAAATGCGGCAATATAGTCATGGTTTAACCGCGACCCGACTGCAGCCAGTCGCGGCGCCTTCTTCGACTGCTCGGCAAACGATGCCGGGCTTGCATGACACGCCACACAGTTCATCTCTTCCACTAAAACTTGCCCCTTGAGTTCCGTATCCAACTGGCTCGATGTGATGCCAGGAAGAATCACCTCGGCACTGGCACTCGCGCCAGCCCACAGCACTGCTGTGAGAGCCCAATACAGCTGGGAATAACGCAAGCTTGTTGACATCGGCATGGTAAAACTAATCACCGAACTGTTCCCCAAAGCTTCTCAAGCAACTTCTCCATGGCTGGATCTTGCTGCTTCAATTCATCGCGGTTAAACGGGTAAAAATCATTCCGGGTAAAGTAGGCCTCGGTGGTTTCAGCGAAATACTCCTGCGGATTCGTCAGGGCATAGGCGCGATCCATGCGCTTGCGGCCTTCGGAGTCCTGGCGCTCCACGCGATCATACTTGCCACCAGCCTTCGCATTCTCATAGGCGCTCTTAATGTCTGAATTGCCAAATCCTTTGGGCAGGAAACGATCATGGTAGGCGTGGGCGAGTTCGTGCAACGCGAAGTTTGGCATCCGACGCATCTCAGACTCGAAGTTGCGGATATTGGTGAACTCAACGCCCTTGGCCATGACGGGATCGCGGCCGTTATCAGTCAGCCATTTTGCGTCAGGATGATATTCCGCGCGTGACGGAGTGTGCGGATACTCGGGCGAGAAATAGAGCGGCACTTTTTGTAATTCAGCGACAGCAGACTTGGGCACGACGCGGATGATCTCCTCAAGCTGTGCTTCGAGCAGTTCCAGCGCACGCGCAGTGGCCTTCGCCTCGTCAGCCAGCAGTTTGCGGCTGACATGAACGGTCCAACCGGCAATGGTGCGCGCATCTTGTTTGCTTTCGCCGTTAGCGGCCTTGTCGCGCGCTACCGCGTGTGCGCGAATGTCTGCCTTGGCCTTCGCTAACCTGGCCGGCCAGACAAACGACGGCGCTTTTGCGGGAACGTGGCCTGCCATGTGGCCAGTGAGTCGCGTGGCAGGCTTGCTGTATTTCAGATCGGTGTCACCGAAGACTTCTCGGCACATCGCGGCCAGTCCGGGATCGTATTCGATCAACTGCTTGCGAAGGTGAACGTGGTTGTGGTCGTGGTCGTTCACGCGGTTGTTGTCGAACCACGACTGCACGCCTTCTGCGAAATACTCATGATGATTGACCGATGCATATTTGCCTTTCCACAGGCCGACTTTCATCGCGGCGTCGTAGGTGGCCTTGAGCCGCGTGTCGAAGGTCGGTTCCACATTCAACATGCCGCGCAGGTGGATCGCGTGCGCGAATTCATGAATGAGGATGCACTCCTTCTCATAGGGGTCGCCCGTGTATCCGAGCACGTTCTCCTCGGCGACGGTGCAAAACGGATCCGTCTCACTGCCGCCGAGCCCGCGCGCGCGCGCGTCCCAATAATCCTTCGATGTCATGTTGGGAAACTCATCTACTTTTCCTTCAATCATGCGGGCGAACTCCGGCAGGTCGGTGGTGTATTCGTTGTGTGCCAGGATGCACATGCGCGCACCACTCTTGATCATGGCCTCGCGCACCTCGGGTCGTTTCGCCAGCATCATGTCCACAAGGAATGCCGCCTCCTTGAGCGCATAGGGATTGACCTTTGCTGATGCGACAATCGGAAAGCCATGCGCCTCGATGTGCTGTGTGTAAAAGTCGGGCACGCCGCCGAAGCGGAAAGCCTGCACCGGCACATCGCTGGTTACGGTGGCAGTGGTCTTTTGGTCGCGCCCAACGACTTTGAAACGATGCCCGAGCGTCGTGGTGATGATGGTATCCTTGCCGGGGGCGACAGAACCATTCGGCACACGTTCGGCATCGGACTTGAGCCAGAAAATATCGATGGGCTCGCTGCTGCCGTTGAGGATTTGCAGTTTGGCGCGCGCGGTGTTGTTCACCCCGGCAGATGCTGAGGATGCATCAAAAGCGATGACAAGCAGCACAAATGCCTGCGCCAATCGCAAGGCTTTCGTTGGCGAGGGGGCGGTGTGATGGCTGGAATGATGTGTCATGAATGCGTGTGATACGACAGCTACTCATCTACTATTCCAAGTAATATTAAATCTGCGATCAATGGTCGCCAGATTTCAGGAGGGACATCAGGAGCTTGGTGAACTCATCGTTGATCAAGTTGTTCACGTTCGTGTTGCGTGCGGCGGCGACTTTTTCAAGTTGCTGTGCCTGGCGCTGGGTGAGGTTGGCTTGGGCTTTTACCGGGTTAGTATTCGGGGCATCGAGCCACGCTTCCCTGGCTTTAGTGAGTTCGGCGGCATTGAGACCCAAACCTTTGAGCACGCCGATGGCCATCATCATGTTGCCGGCGGAAGCCATGTGGACGCCATCGGTGGTGAGGATATTTTTTCCGGCCGTAGCGGGCTGTGACTTGGTCGCCTCGGCCAGCGCGGCTTGCATCTCGGCATTGAGATCGGCGAGCAGGCATTTCTTTTCGGTCGCCAAGCTGCGGAGGAATTCGTTGTAGCTGACGAGCTTTTGATTATTGGGATTGGCCTGGTCCTCGGTGATCATCGTGGAGGTGAGGATGACGACCTTGACGCCCGCAGCCTGGGCCTGGTCCACGATGCTGGTGATGTTTTTCTTGTAGTCTTCCAGCAGCACGCCCTTGGCACCGTGCCAGACATCATTGACACCGCAGCTCAGGGTCATCCATTGCGGCTTTTTGCTCAGCACATCGCGCTCCAGGCGTTCCAGCATCTGGTTGGATTTGTGGCCGCTGATGCCCGCACCGATAATTTCGATCTTCACGCCATTAGCAGCCAGGGCGCTGCCGATGAGCTGCACATAACCGCCGGGACTGCCTTGCCCAGCTTGAGTGATGGAGTCGCCGAGGAAAGCGAATTTGTCGCCAGACTTCACGGGGATTTCGGCCTGCACCAGTTGGCTGGTGGCCATAAGGATTGCGAAGAGTGAGATGGATGATTGGAGTTTCATAAGGTTAAGCTGGTTGGGGTCGGGATTTTATCGCCTGCAACGATGCGTCACTTCGCTGGCAGCGAAGTGGACTTTCCATGCTTGAGAAAGAATTCCAGCAGTTTTTCGGATTCAAAGAACTCGGCGATCTCCGCATGTCCCTTGCCTGCGATCACCGATAGCTCGCCAGGTCCATCCATCGCCTGGTAACGCTTGATTAACTCGCCGCTGTTTTTTTCCAGCGGCACCACTTTGTCATTGTCGCCGTGCACATGCAGAATGGGCACCTTTGCTTTCGCCAGTGGTGCCAGGCGCTCGATGGGATTGTGCTGTGCAAGCTGAGCGGTCAGTTCCTCGCTGGTCATGCCGTAGGCTTTGGCCGTGGCGGCAAGCCCGGGATAACTGGTCAAATCGCAGACGGGATAAATTCCGCCGATGCACGCCACTTTTTCCGGGTTCTCGACCGCCCAGTTATACCACATCAGTCCACCCCGGCTCTGCGGAAGCAGGGATACCTTGGGCGACAGCCCGTATTCTTTGACCACGTGTGTGTAGAACTTGCTGTAGGTCGCGCGGCTTTTCGGACTGCCGAATGAGTCGCCGACGCTCGTTCCGCAGATGTAAAAACCCTGTTTCAGCAGGCGCGAGAACAGCCAGTTCATTCTACCACTGGGATAGCTCCCCAAAGTCGGCGCATACCAGATCCACGGCTTGGATCCGTCTGACGCTGGTTCCGTTGGCTGGACGACGAATCCCTGTGCATCTCCGATTTGCAGTTCGAGACATTTAGAATCGAAGCGCTTCGATTCGGTTGCGCTTGCCTCCGGTTGTTTTGCTCCCGGCGGTGCGGCTGCAGCGGCGGGCCCCGTAAACATGATCCAAGCCATGAGTGCAGTGGTCAGAAGGATCGCGGTGATAGATGCGGAGCAGCGGCGCAGCGATTTGGAGGGGTGAATTGTAAAAGCGGATTTCATTAGAGGTCTTTGATGGGTGGGAATCGGCGGAACATGAATGCGACTATGCTGGGTGCGCAAGAATTTCTTGGCACTGCGGCACGAGCGGGTATGCTCAAAATTAATGAAACCCTTCGCAGCCGGATTCCACTGCGCGTCCAAGTCCACTCCGGCTTCGGCGCTCACGAAAGCAAACATCTTGCAGCAGCAGTGATGACTGATCCGCGTCTTCGTCCCGCGACACGCGCCGACTTGCCGGCGATCAACGCGATCTACAACTATTACGTGCTTCACTCCGACTGCACTTATCAGACCGTGCCTTCCACGGAGCAGGAGCGCGAGGCATGGTTCGAGGCGCATGGAGAGAAACATCCGGTGATCGTAGCGGAACAGGACGGGGAGATCATTGGCTGGGGGTCGCTCAGCAGATTTCATCCCCGACAGGCTTACGATAACTCAGTGGAAGATTCGATATACCTTCATCACGAACACCGTGGCCGGGGGCTGGGCTCGGCATTCTTAAATGAACTTCTACGTCTCGCGAAGGAACTCGGACATCACACGGTCCTGGGCGGGATTGACTCATCGCAGGCTGCGAGCGTTGTCCTTCATGAGAGGTTTGGATTTGTCAAGGTGTCCCACCTCAAAGAGGTCGGGTTCAAGCAAGGTCGCTGGCTCGATGTGGTGTGGATGCAAAAGATGCTCTAGATCGTCACGAGTATCGTGATTCCGATGGGAATGACGGCACTCATGCCGTCGGAAGTGTTGCGGGCTCAACCTTTATTGAGCAAGCGCTTCACGTCGTCTTCAGAATAAGTCGGCCTTTCTGGCTCCAGGATCACCGGTTTCTTATTTTTTTCCATTTCCTTGGTCCCAGTCAGATTCTCATGAGTCATAAAAGTCTTGCCGCTTTTGTTGAACGTCTTTTTGTCGTCATGATTGACCTTGGTGTCGAATTGACTGTCCGGCGCGCGGAACATTCGAGAGGCCAGTTTATTCTGCGCTTCCATTTCACGCGTAATCTTGTTTCCTGCGGGATCATTTTTACCGGCTCCGGAAAAATCTCTCGAGTGATACGCACTGTCGGCGCCAGAGAACTGCTTTATGCCGGTCGCATCCTTGGCATTGTAGGCGGAAGCCTTGTAGGATTTGTTGGTCATGCTTTTCGGAATTTCCTTTTCAAACGAACTGCGCATGGATAAATCGCTATTCTTCATCGCCTTCTCCGCCGCGCTTAACCGCTCCTTATAGGACGGGCCGAACTCGCTGCGTTTCGGAGTTTTCGACGAAGAACACGCCGCCAGTAAAATGACGATGACCGGGCCTGTCACGCAGCGCGATCCACGCAGAATCTTCGAAAACAAGGTGCGACAGTCTTCGCTGTGCGGCTTCGCAACCCGTCGTCCCGTTGGCCTGATCATTCGAGACGGCAAGGGTGTCGTCATTCCATGGGTCAGTTTCATTCGTGCCGTCATTTTTGTTTCTTCGAGTCCTGAGCAATGAGGAACTTCACTTCCTCGGTCACGCCGCCCGGGAGATGGAATTTTGCCAGCTCCGCCTCAATCCGGTCAAGTCTGTTCCAGCCCCGGTAAAGTTCCACCAGAATCTCCGGCAGGCCCCGGGTCTGGCCTTGGTGCTCGCGTAGCAGGAGCGTCTCCGCCTCTTCGTAGCGACGTTGCGCCATGAGAAACTTCGCATGAGACTGCACCAGTGCGGGGAGCGTCTGCGCCGTGGCGCGCAATCGTTCCAGGGCCAGCCCATATATCTCTTCAGCGAGTGCGCGCCGGCCACTGGCTGCGAATGCCTCGGCATAATCCACACTCTCCCGGCCTCCCGGAAAGCTCATCCGAACGATGTGGGCAAAAATCTCTCGCAATCCAGTTTCGTCATTCAGTGCGCCCAACGCTCGCACGGCAAGGGGCGACACCGGTTCGATCAAGCGCAGTGCCCGTGCCGGTTGCCCGCGCTCCAGCAAAGTTTCAGCCGCGAGCCGCATCGCGGTTCCGGCTTTGAGTTTCTCTTTGACAAAATGTGCATCCTTGGCTTCGATTGCGCGCCCCAGGGACGCTAGGGCCAGTGTCACATTGGCGGACGACGGGCTTTCATTCAGGAGGGCGAACCACGCCTCGGCGCGTGGTGTTTGAGCTTCGCTTGAAACCCAGTCGCGTAATTCCTTCAATACCTTATCATCATTAGTCCCGAGCCGCAGCACCGCCGCGATGCGCGCCGAGTCCCGTCGGAGATCCCAAGAAGGTTCCTTCGAGGCCAGCTTGAGCTGTTCCAGTCTCAGATGGAAGCGCCCGGCGTCGTCTTTGACGGATCGCTCGCCGCGCACCAGAAGACTATGCGCGTCCGTGATGCGTTGATGTTGCGACAGCACTCGCGAAAGTGCGATAACGAGGCCCGGATGAACCGGACGCGAGGCAAAGGTGCCGGTGCCGGGCGCGGTGACGGTGGCCGCGAGATTCATAAGTTCACGCATCTCATCCCAGTGCCCCAATTCCGCCACCAATCGTGCCCGCAATTCCAGTCCATTGCGCGCAGTTTCGTTCCAGAAGATTGGTGCGGGCATTTTTCTCAGCGCTTCGAGCGCACGCTCGCGGTTGCCATTCGCGGCGAGGAGCTGTGCACGATGCCATGCAGCATCCTCATCCTCCGACCAATGGCTGGAGAGCTGTTCCCATGCAGCGAGCGCACCCGCGCTGTCACCCTTGCGCTCAAGAAGCATCGCCAGCTCTTTCAGATAAGGAACCTGCTCGGGAATCCGGCCCGCTTTGACTGCGGGACCATCGCGGAAACCGAGTTGACGTAACGTGGTTTCATCATGCAGCAATGCGAGAAACTTTGCGTGTTTATCTCGCATGTCCTCAAAATTGATCGTCAGCGGTTTGAAAACCGGGTCCACAGCGGGATCGAAAATGTGATCGAGATACGGCAGCGCAGGCGCGACATCCCACGAAGCCTCGCAAGCGCGAATGTAACTGACGGCATATTCACCGTTGGACGGCGCGCGGGCGGGTAGTCGCTTGTAGATGTCTATGCACTCTCTCGCGTAGCCCTGAGCCTCGAGCTGATTGCCGAGATCAACCAGCATGTCCACCGAGTCGTCAGCATGGATGTGCTCGCGAACCAACTGCTGCCGTTCCAGAAAATCCAATCCACGCAATCGGCGCAGAAGAGAGTGCACGCGCCAGGAATTAAATTCAGAGTTGGTCCGTGATCCCAACGGCACCCCGCCGTGGTGTCTTGCGATCTTGACGTCCGCAGTTCCCGCCATTCCGGCCAGTCCGTCCTGAGCCAGCGCAGCCCCCCATTCGCGCAATTCATCCCAGTAGCCGCGCATGTGATTCACCTCGTCGATGCGCGGTCCGGGCGCCTTCATCCCATGAGGGAGCCGTCCGAGCATTGGCTCAAGATAGGAACGTGCAGTGACGAATTCGCCGTTAAAATATTCCGACAGTTGTGTCGCTCCGGCTTCATCGGCGCCAGCCAGTCCAAGCACGCGAACTTCCCTTAATGTTCTCTGACCTGAGGGAGCGAGCTGTTGCAGCCGTCGCCAGGATTCGGATAATAAATTCTCGCGCTCGGCTGGTGTGCGTGACAGTCGCAGCAGCTCTTCCAGCCCTGTGCAAAATGCGTCAGCAGGCTGGGCCGGTGCTGCTTCCACCGAATGGCCGAGTCGCTCGTAATACCACAGTTGCTCCTGCTCTGGATCGTGCCGCACACCACCCGGAACCGAGCTGGAAAATCCTTTTGCCGTGGCAGATCCAATTGGCAAGCGCCAGAGTTCCTTAAGATAACGATGCTGATCTTCCACTCGCCCGGCCGATGCGGCGATGACCGAGAGCGAATACAGCAGCACTTCGCCCGGCTGCGACATCTTTCGCAGCGCCGCTTCTCCCAGAATCAAAGCGTCATCATGCCTGCGACGGCCCTCGAGTTTTCTTGCGATTTCGATTAGTTCGGCGTTGCTCAACAAGTCCGAGTCACCAAGCGTCTGCAGATCGGCTCTGGTGAATTCGAATCCGCCGCTTTCAGCCAGAACGTTCACCACCACGATCAGCAAGTTGTTTCGCATCCGGTGCAGCTCGTCACGCAGCCCATCCGAGCGCGCCCAGTCAATTGCGTCCGCCATTCCGTGCGAGCGCACCGTGAGCCACACAAAAAGGAAACTTTCTTCAACGGAGTTTTGTGATCCCGGACTATCCGCAGGAAAATGCGGCGCGATCAGCACGCGAAATTCTGCGCCTGCGCCTGAATGGAAAAACCACCAGGCCAGTTCCATTTCTGACAGGCTGTGTATGTCTGGGAGGGTGCCACCGAGACGCGCCAGTTCCTCGATGGCACGCAAGCGCACATGGCCCGGCTCATCGGGAATTTCCGCCATTTCGTCGCGTGATGCGCTGAAGAATGCGCGCAACTGTTCGCGCTCCGATGTTTCAATTCCCGGCGCATTATCGAGCGCGGAAAGCACGGCGGAACTGATGTTCGCTCCTGTTTTACGTTCATCCAGAAGCGGCCAAGGCATCTTTCCAACTGGCAGCTTCGCGGAAGTGTTCACAGGCGCGGTGGTTCCACGCAGCAGTTTCGTCAGCGTCTCCACCGCCTTCGCCGTTTCTCCGAGATCCATTTCCGTCAAGGCTAGGCGCAGGAGATTGCGGGGTTCCCACGGGCGCAAACGAGCGATCTGCTCAAACACCCGGCTCGCAGCATTCTCCTGCGCGGTGTCGGCATAATATTTTGCCAGTTCCTCGAGCGCAGTGAAATCTTGGGAGAACCGGGACTCAAGGCGCCGCCGCACTTGATCTGCCTCGGTCGTGCGGAAATCCTGTTCCAGCAAATGCACCAGTTCGCGCCACTCGCCCGCCGCCTCCTTTGACGCCGCGCTCGCTGCAATCTGTTTCTGGAAATATATTGCACTCTTCAAGTCGCCCACGCGCCACGCGGAACTCCGCAACTGGCCGAGCGAGAACGGTGTGTCCGGCGAGGTGTAGTAAGCCTGCTTCATTTCCGCGAAGGCCTTGACCGCATCACCCTGTCGCTCGAAAATCTGCGCCAGCGCCTCGTGCCAGAAACCGTCGAACGGATGTCTCTGCGCCCGTTCCTTGAACGCCGACGCGGCCAGATCGAGCCGCGTCTTGCGTTCTTCCTCAGTGATCTCGCCCTGGCGCGAGTCAGTCCACATCAACTGCTCAATAGCGCGTTGAAAATTCTCCCGGCGTTTCTTGAAATCCCTTTCCTCTTCCAATAATCGCGCATGAGCTGCGATGAACTCCGCGTATTTTTGTTGGGTGATCAGCGCCTCAGCCTGGCGTTCAAGCAGCGGTGCCATGTTGCCCTTGGCGTCGCGCACCGCCTTGTCCCAGAGCGCGAGCGCATCCTCGCGTCGGCCCTCGGCCATGTAACACTGCGCCAGCGCGGAAAGAACTGCCTCGTTCTGCGGCTCTTCCCTGGCTAGCGACTCAAGAATCCGCCGCGCCTCCGACAGTCCCGGATGGCTCCCGCCAGTGCCGCGCGCGATCTCTTGCTCAGCCAGACGGAGTTGGTATCCGGTGCGGCCCGCAGCATCGATTTGCGAGAGGAGCCGCAGCTGCCGCACCGCGAGCAGCGCGTTTTTCTCGACCAGCGCTATATCGAGCCAGAGCTTTTGTGCTTCAAGCGGCGCCCCGGTTCCCAGTTGGTTCAAAAGATTGGCTGCCAGATCGATCTGATCGGCCCGGAAACACCACCAGGCCGCGCGCACGATGCGTTCCGGTGTGGACTGCGGAAGCAAATTTGAAACTGCGGAAAATTTTGTCTCCACTCCTTGTCGGATAAATTCCGGCCACCCGCTCATCAGCCAGGGACCATGAACCAGGAACCTTGAACGTTGAACCGTTCCCACCTGAATCAGCGCGTAATCTGTCACTGCACCCGCCACCGTCTTTCGCTTGCTGGACGCGGGCGCACCACTTCCAAAGCCCTCGCCCGTGAAAATCGCGGGCAGCTTGAACTCGGTGCTCGGTGCCACGGGAGCGGCGGGCTTCGTCGTTGAATAGCCGGACAGCAGCGCAAGAATGCGTTCATCGACGTCCGTGCGCTTTTCGGCTGTCTCACTCAAGGTCCACGCCCGCTCCAGCAACGACAGTGCGGATTTATCAGGACCGTTCTGGGTGAGCACATCCGCGAGCCGTAGAATCTCATCGCGGCCACCTTTTGATGCGGACACCGCTTCGCGCGCTGCATTCTCTGCGGCGCGTTGATCTCCGCCGCCTGCGAGAAACGCCGCCACTTGATTGAGCCGGGCTCGACGATCTCCCGTGGTGACTGCGGCATATAGATCAAGCACGCGCTGCATCTCCTCCGTGCGCTGCCGCGAACGGTAAAACGCCGCCAGCTCCATGACCGGCTCCGCCTTGTCTGGCTCCCGTCCGACTCGTGCCCGCAAAATATTTTCCGTCACCTCGTCGAGCGACTTTTCACGCGCGAAGGCCAGGACTTGCTTTTCAATGTCGGTATTGATGCCTTGCGCATTTAATTCCTTGAGCGCCTGCTTCAGTCGCTGCGCGGCTTTGGCTTCGTCACCGCTGCGCAGGTCAACCAGACAGCGCAACAGCACCAGTGCGGGCGGATCCGATCCATCGTTCTTGAGTTGTTCGTCCAAAAGCAGTCCGGCCTCCTGCCAGCCCTCGTGGTCGATCAGCACGCTGGCCAACTGCCAGCGATAATCCATCGCATTGGGAAAATGCTTCACCAGTTCGCGCAGCCACTTGATGCGCTCCTCTGCATCCACCGTCAGTTCCGCAAAATGAGCGAGGTCGGCCAGGGCTTTTTCCTGCGGAGGGTCACCCACGGCCTTGAGCAGTTCGCTTTTCAAAATATCAAGCTGGCCGAATCGCTCATGCAGTTTCACCAGTCGCAGGAAGAACTGCCGGTAACGCCAGTCGCGAAAATGGAGCAGCGCCAGGCCTTCCCTCAAAGCGGCACCAGATTCCTGGAGATGATCGACCTGTTCCTCGATGCGTGACAAATCATAGAGAGCGTCGATCTTTCTAGCCACATCAGGCGACTTCGCCATGCTTCGGTAAAGTGTCAGCGCTTCATCGAGAAAGCCGGAGCCCAAAAGCAGCTGCGCGACTTCCCGCACCAGGGCCGCGTTGTCCGGCTGGAGTTTGATCGCCCTTTGCCACGCTGCAGCCGCGTCGGAGGGATTGTTGCCTCCAAGTGCTAGATTGCCTTCTTCCAGTAGCAGCGGGGCCAGTTGCAAATCGTGTTCTGGCATGGTTGCGGTCAACCGCTTCAAGTAGTCGAGCGCCACATCGCGTTTTGAATTTTCTGTCGCCAGGTCAATCAGCGCGCGCAAGGCAATCGCATTTCTCTCATCGCCACCAATGATGATTTCATAGAGCGCCTGTGCTTCGTCGCGACGGCCCGCTTTGCGCAAGAGATGGGCCTGCACCAGCGTCACGTTCGGATGCGGCTGCGCTTTGGCTTGGGCGGCGATCGAATCCAGCAGCAAGGCGGTGGACTGGTGTTTCTCGTAAAGATCCCAGAGTAGTTCCAGCACCCGGCCGTATTCCGGTTTTTCCACCAGCAGGCTCAGATATTCCGACGCCAGCCGGGTGTCCTTCTCCGCCCACGGCTGTGGTTCTGCAGCGTGCAATGCAGCGAGGCCCAGGAACCAGCCGAGGCTGATGGCCTGTATCCACGCGAACGAGAATTTCATGGCCGGGAGAATACGCTGAAATCATGGGTTATGCACCTACGGTGTTGCGACTCTTCAAGGCATGTTAGGCGGGTTGATTCTCTCAGCTGAAGTGTCCCGAATCATTGACAGACCCTTGCTCACACCCTCTGACGATGTTGTTGTAGAAATTTTGACAAAAGGCTTGCATACATATTTTCAGGGCAGAATTATGCTAGGAAAAATAATAATATGGCACGGAGGAAACTGCTATGAATTCAACTCCCAAGGAGGATCCGCCACGCTCCCGCCGGGATATTGCTCGAACCCTTTCGAGCGTGGCGGCTATCAGCTTATTCGCAGTTAGCCTTTACCTATGCCACCGGACGATTCAAGTGATGGAACGAGCCATTACCGTCCTTGAGAAAGCCGACGCAAAGGTCGACCGTGCGATCACTGCTGCGCCAAGGGTGGTGGAACGTGGAAAAGAGCTCTTGAATTCTGCGGAAGCAGAACGCTTGCGAGCAGAGGCAAAAGAAAGGGCGGCAACCATGGGCGGGAAGGCGAAGGACTGGCTATTTGGCAGTTCAAAAAAGCCGGATGCCGACCAATGACCCAACCACTCACGACTATACGTTGGATCGAATAGATGAAGGTTGTCCTCGCAATCAAACACATTTCACCGCTGGTGCATTTTTCTGGGTGAAAATGCGGTCAATGAATTTATTCGCCACACCTCGAGATCCGCCGCGTAACTTAATCTAGGAAATCCTCGCTGGTCACGCGCATCACTTCCTCGACGGTGGTGGCGCCTTCAAGCACTTTACGCCAGCCGTATTCGCGGAGTGAAATGAACCCGTCTTTGCGCGCCTGGCGGAGCAGTTCGTTGGCGCTGGCGCGCGAGGAAATGAGATCCTGCATCGCGTTCGTGACCAGCACGATTTCATAGATGGCCAACCGACCATGATGCCCGGTGCTGCGGCATGCGCTGCAGCCGTTGGCGGAGGCAGTGTAAATAGCCTTGTCGATACCCTCTGCAAAGCCGCAGGCAGTAAGTTGTTCTTTGCTGTAGTGCGCCGATTGTTTGCACTGCGGACAGAGTGAGCGCACCAACCGCTGGGCCAGGAAGGCGCGGACGGATGATGCGACTAGGAAGGGCTCCACGCCCATTTCCACGAGGCGCGTGATGCCGCCCACGGCGTCGTTGGTGTGCAGCGTGGAGAACACGAGGTGTCCGGTGAGTGACGCACGCACGGCGATCTCCGCAGTCTCGAGGTCGCGAATTTCTCCGATCATGACGACGTTCGGATCGCCGCGCAGGATGCTGCGCAGTCCGCTGGCGAAGGTCAGGTTGATCTCCGGTTTCACTGCGATTTGCACGACACCGGAAAGCTTGTGTTCCACGGGATCTTCAATCGTGACGATGCGTCGCGATACGTTGTTCAATGAAGAGAGGAAGGTGTAGAGCGTGGTGCTCTTGCCGCTGCCGGTGGGACCGGTGACCAGGACGATGCCGTTGGGTCTTCCGAGGAGTTGGGTGATTTTTTCGCGATAGTCTGGCGTGAGGCCCAAGCGATCGATGGTGAAGCGTTCTTGGCCGAGCAATCGGAGGCTGATGCTCTCGCCTTCCACGCTGGGGATGGTGGCCACGCGGACGTCGATGCTTTGATTCTCCAACTTGAGGTTAATGCGTCCGTCCTGCGGCAGCCGCTTTTCCGCGATGTCGAGTTTGGCCATCACCTTGACGCGCGCGAGCACGGAGCCTTGCAGCGCCTTGATGTTTTCCGGCACTGGCACTTCATGGAGCACGCCGTCGATGCGGTAGCGGATGCGCAGACTGTCCTGCACGGGCTCAAGGTGAATGTCCGTGGCGCGCTGGCCGAGCGCCTCGCGGATGATCTGGTTCACAAATTTCACGACGGAAGCCTCGGCATCACCGGCGTCGATCACGTTCGCTTCATCGCGCAGGTGGGCGTCGTCGAAGTCCGCGTCGCGATTTTTAAGAATGTCTTCAAAAGTGTCCGCACCCACGCCGTAAAATTCCTGGATGGCACGCAGCACCTCGGTGCGTGGGGCGAGCTGCCAGCGGATCGGCAGCGGCACTACCCGGGAGGCAGCCTGGCGCGCCTGAAGATCAAAGGGGTCATAGCAGGCGATGGCGATGGCGCTGTGTTCGCTCGACGTGGGTTCTCCATTCGGGCCGCCATTAAGTTCACCAAGCTTTTCGAATGAGAGTGGTATCAGCCGGTGCCTGAGTGCGAGCCGCGTGGGACAGGCTTTCTTCAAGTGCGCGGCGTCATCGTCGTCGGGTTGGACGGTGAGGTGCCACGGCCACTGGAGCTGTGCAGCGAGGCTGCTGAGGAAGGCGGGTTCATCGACGCCGGCACGATCCAGCAGCGCGTCCATGACCGGCTGGCCGGCGACCGCGGCCTCGCGTGCGACCGCATCCACTCGCGATTGATCTGCGGCTGCGGCGAGCGTGGCTCCAACGAGAAGCGGTGACGTGGTCATGACGTAAATATGCAATGCCGACGCGAGGCCGAAAAATCGAATTGTCTATTCTGCTTGATGCCGACCGGAACATTCACAATGACGAAGGGCATATTGTCCACTTGCCGTTCCGGGTGTGCAGGAGGCACTGGCCTAAGGGGTCGTCGCTGGCGTTGTGGCTGGTGTCGTGGCCGCAGCTTCGTTGCTGTAACCCTGACGGCCGAGTTCAAGCGCCAGTTCAGTCATGGTCTGCGCCAGTGAGAGGCCTTGTTTGTTAGCGTGATTGGTCTGCGGCTCATCCAGCACCATGCGGAGCTGGGAAACACCCGCCGATCCGATGCTGCCATCCGACGCCGGAGTGCTGGCGGTGCTCTCGTCATCAGCGGAAACCGCCGTCCCAGTGAGCGAGTCGGCGACTCGAATGCTCAGGTTCACCGTTGGACTTTTGACATGTATTTGGTGGTCGATCACACCAATCGCGACCAAGGCGCCTTTTGCCGTGCCTGACCCGGTGGTTGCGGAGACGACAGCTTTCTTTTCTTTCCCATCAACAGCGGTGAAGAGACGGCCGGAACTGTCTGACTGCGTAAACGTGCGCGCACCATCTGTACTGGTCAGCAGGAAGGATCCGCTGCCGCCGAGCAAGGGTGCGGCAAAATAACCGCCCTCGAACGGCTGATAATTGATGCCGTTCTCCTTGAGAATCTCAATCCGGTAAACTAAAACCTGGGCCTCGGCCTGAGTTGCGGTGAATGCTTGCACCAGCAGCATCAAGGCACTGATAAGAACGACTGACCGGATTTTTGTCATGTCTGATTATGATCAATTACTTGGTAAATGTCAATGAATTCCAACTGGTGCTGAGAGTGACTTTTTTGACTGATGCTAATTTTGGCGCCGGAGCTATTCAATCTCGCGCAACCGCGTGACAGATGCTGTCAAAGTAGAAGCGGTGCCCTCGCCGCTCTATCCGGTGTTCGTCGCGCCTCGCATCGAAAGGAATCCGGGCGACGATGGCGTCGCCCGCACCGGCCTGAGCGACGATGGCGTCGCTTTCACCTGTCGTCATATTGAGCGAAGCTTAATAGTGCAAAGAAATTCCAAGGCCCGGCGATAGGGGCTGGGCATCGGGAGGGACGTCAGGTCTGAGAAGGGAATAATGGAATGATGGAGTGATGAAAGGATGGTTTGACGTGAAGGCGCGGCGTGAACGTAGAGCGTGACGCGATAGCGTGTGATGGTGTATGCGCTGGTGTGCAGTATTTTGGGAAATCGCTTCATCTCCGGGAGTGCGGGCAGCTTCCACAAGCCGGTGCGACGGCTGCCGGTTTCCTGTTCAAGCAAAACGCCGTCCGCGTTCCGCAGAAAATAGACGTGCTCGATAACCTCGGAGATCTGCGCGCGCTTTGATTTTACCGGGAGTGAAGCTGGGTCGGTTGTGGCGCAGAATTTCTTTACGGGGCAGATTTGGCAGTCGGGCGCGGCGGGTTTGCAGATGGTCTGGCCGAGCTCCATCAACGCGGAGTTGTGAATGCGTGCGCTGGCCGAGGCGTTGACGAGTGCGGTGGCTCGCTGCCAGAGGAGCTTCTTTCCTTCGGTGGAATCAACCGGCGTTGCGTCATTGAAAATTCGCGAGAGCACCCGCGCGATGTTGCCATCCACGATCGGTTGCTTGTCGTCAAAGGCGAAGCTGGCCACAGCTCCGGCGGTGTAGTCGCCAATCCCCGGGAGTTGGCGGATCGAGTTGATGTCGCGCGGAAAGAAGCCGTCCTGTTCCATGATGACGGTCTGCGCGAGCTTGTGGAGGAATCGCGCGCGACGGTAGTAGCCGAGTCCTTCCCATGCTTTTAAGACCTCGCGCTCTGAAGCCTTGGCGAGCGCAGATAAGTTGGGAAACTGTTGCATCCAACGGTCGTAGTAGCCGCGGTCGAGAACGGTTGTGATCTGAGTCTGTTGCAGCATGATTTCGCTGACGAGAATTGCATAAGGATCGGTGGTGCGACGCCATGGATAGTCGCGACCGCAGACCTTGAACCAGCGCGCGAGTGCGCGAGCGAAAGTGGCGGGGCGTTGAAATGCGGACTTGGAGGGCATGGAAACACCGATGACGATTCAAGCTTTGATCACAAATTCTTCATTAGTCATTCGACATCTGCCTTTCATTCGTCATTCGTCATTTCATTCATGAGCGCACCCACGAGTTACACCAAGCCGCTGACGCACGGACAGGCGGAGAAGCTGCGCGGAATGCTGGAGGAAAAGGGTTTTGTGCTGGAGGAGAAACCCTATTGCATTTACGCGGCTACAAACAAGGTGGCGAAGGTAAACGTTTCGGTTTATGAAAAGGGGCCGAAGATTTTGGTGCAGGGAAAAGGCACGGAACACTTCGTGCAGTTCACGCTGGAGCCGGAAGTGCTGGGGGTGGCGGAACTGGGTTACGAGCAGGTGCATCATCCGGAGATGTTCGAGCCGCACATCGGAGTGGATGAGAGCGGGAAGGGGGACTTTTTCGGGCCCTTGGTGGTTGCCGGTGCTTATGTGAATGAAAATATGGCACGAAGGCTGCGTGAGATAGGGGTGATGGACAGCAAGCGCATCGGGAGTGACAGCCGCATTGGAGCCCTCGCGAAACAGATGCGTGAGGCGGGAGTGATTCATGAAGTCATCGTGCTGGGGCCCCAGCGTTACAACGAACTCTACGAGAAATTCGGCAACTTGAACAAGCTCCTCGCCTGGGGTCATGCGAAGGTCATCGAGAATCTGCTGGCGCGCGTGCCGGACTGTCCCCGGGCGTTGAGCGATCAATTTGCCAATCCGAAAGTCCTGGAGCGCGCCCTGCTATCGCGGGGTAAGACCATCAAGCTGGAGCAGCGGACCAAGGCCGAAAGCGACCCAGCCGTGGCCGCAGCCTCCATTTTTGCGCGCGAGGGTTTCGTTCAATGGCTGGACGCTGCGGGTGAGCGTCACGGTGTGCCGCTGCCCAAGGGAGTTTCCCAGTCGGTGAAACAGAATGCCGCAGAACTGGTGGCCCGGCACGGCCAGAGCATTCTCGAAAAAGTCGCGAAGATGCACTTTCGCACGTCGCGTGAAATCACTCCGGAAGAAACCTAGTATGTCGCCTTGCCCGTGGCCCCGTGAAGCCTTCATCGCCATTCTTTCGCAGTCGGGAAGGCGGGGCGCTTTCACGGAACGCCATCTACGAACGCGTTCGCACGACCGGTCGAAAGGCCAGGATTGAAAACCGCGTCTCTCCCCATCAACTGCGGCATACCTTCGCCACGCATCTAATCAAGGCGGGGGTCGGCTTGGTGACGGTGAGAGATTTGCTGGGACATCGGCTGATCACCAGCACGCAAATATACATCCATCTCACCGCGCAGGATCTGCGGCAGGCAGCACAACGACATCCGATCGGAGAACTGATCAAACGTGTAGAAGACCTGCTGCCGAATATAAAGCTTCCCTTCCAGTCGGGGACGTTGAGCCGATTCGGTTAGTGATCGGCGATTTATCGACATCGGAAAATTATTGAATAGAACCGCACAAAGGTGTAGGGATGGCGGGTCTTGCTCAAAAGACCCCTCGAGGGGTCTTTTGAGCAAACAAGCAACCCTGTTTTGCCATGCACAGTCAATCTGACATGCGCAAACAGACAACAACATCCTGCAATTGCATCAGCGCGTTAACCGTTTGAGTCATTTGAGACTTGGTCGATGGAAAAAACGTCGAACTAAATACATCTACGACGGCTGGAACTGCGTAGCTGAATACTCAACGGGAGCGCCGGCAACCCTGCCGGCCTTGTCCCGCATCCTAACCTGGGGCCAAGACCTCAGTGGCTCCATGCAAGGTGCCGGCGGAGTATGTGGCCTGCTAGCCATCAGCTCAGTATCAGGCAATCAGCTATTCGCTATTAGCTATCCGCTCTACGACGGCAACGGCAACATCACCGAATACCTCGACTCCACCGGTATCCTGACCGCACATTACGAATACGATGCCTTCGGCAACACGATTGTCAGCAGCGGCCCCAGCGCTAATAACTACGACTACAAGTTCAGCACCAAGCCGCAGGATGCTGTGACGGGTTGGTATTATTACGGCTACCGGTTCTACAACGCGCCAGATGGAAGGTGGCCATCTTCTGATCCTATGGGGGAGGAAGGGGGAATTAATCTTTATGGTTATGTTAGAAATGAAGGAATCGGGACGGTTGACAAGCTTGGTCGAGAGGGTTGGATTCCTGACTACTTTCAAGGAAAAGAAGGATGGCTGCCAGATTATATTCAAGGTCGCGAAGGATGGGTTCCTGAATGGACGCAGAATATTACTCGGCAGACAGGTCTCAGAAGGAGGGCTGCAGCGTTGTTTGAAGTGGATAATCAAGCGAGCACGCTTGGTGGAGTATTCGCAAATTCAATTGTAGGATCGGCAAGGGTCGATCTCACAGGCGGGCTATTGGCTCAGGTTCGCTCTGATCCCGGAGCAATGAATCTTTATCATGATATTATGGGTAAAGTTTCATCATATATTGGTTCAAATTATAAAAGACCATCTGGGTTACGCGTTGGTGCATTCAGTTTGAGTGGTTCTAAACTTGTTGGATTTGGTGGGATGAGGTGCTCTAGATTTCTGGACCAAGGACAAACCAACAAACTACAGTCCTTTTATGAGCCAGAGAACCTATCAGCGTTACACCTCGGAATTCAAGGAACAAGCCCTTGGCCTGCTTAGCTTGGGAAAGCCCGTCGCCGAC
>JANNQW010000148.1:0-4427 GCA_031400955.1 Verrucomicrobiota bacterium | reverse complement strand
ACTCAAGCGCTTCCTGCCCTATCTCACGATGGGCGAACAATACAACCAGCGCCCGCGTTACATCCTCTACGCTGGCTTGCTCTTTCAGCCGATGAACCGCAGCCTGATGGAAGCTCACGGCATTCGCGACCCGCTCGTGAGTTATGTCTTCGACAATTATCTGGCCAAAGAGATCTACAAAGAGCGGCCCGAAGTGGTGGTGCTGACGGCCATCCTGCCCGACGAGGTCAACAGTTACCTCCAGGGTTTCCAGCACAGCATCGTGGATGAAGTCAACGGCGTGAAAATCAAGACGCTCAAGGATGTGGCTGAAGCACTCAAGAAAAAAGAGGGCGACGGAAAGTTTGTCGTCATCAAATTGCTCGAGAAGAACCGCCCGCTGGTGCTGAAACGTGAGTTCGCTGATGCCGCGCACCCGCACATCATGCAGACCTACCAGGTCAAAGAAGACGCCTACCTCGGCGACGACTGATCAAGGCATCCCAGACAGCCAACCCAACTGATTTCATGAAGAACATTCTCATTGCCTCCACCCTTTTCGCTTTGCTAACGGGCACATTGTTTGCGGAAAAGAAAACTGCCGCAGCAGCCGAGGGCGCGGCCCTTCACACCGCGCTGCTCAAGGTCAACGTCACCCAGCAAGCCTGGAACCAGCGCATCCCCTGGCAGAAGTCCTCCCCCAGCTCCCGTCGAGGACTCGGCGTGCTGCTGGATAAGAATCAGATCCTCGTCACCGCGCAAATTATCGCGGACGCGACCTACATCGAACTGGAGCAGGCCGACAGCGGCCGCAAACTGCCCGCCAAGGTAAAAGCCGTGGACTACGACGCCAACCTCGCGCTGCTCGAACCCACCGAAACCCCCGGAGATTTCTTCACCGGGCTCAAGCCGATGGCTGTCGACGAAAACGCCAAAATTGGCGACGAACTCCAAGCCTGGCAGTTGGACCGCGTGGGCGAACTCATCCGCTCACCCGTGACGATTAACAAAATCCTCGTCAGCCGGTATTTTCTCGAAACCAGCATGTTCCTTGTTTACGAAGCCAACGGCATTATCCGTTCCGAGGCCAACAGTTTCACCCTGCCCGTCATCAAAGGCGGCAAGCTCGCCGGATTGCTCCTGAGCTATGACTCTAAGAACCAGACCGCGCTGGTTCTGCCGGGCCCCATCATCAGACATTTTCTCAAAGACGTCGCCGACGGAAACTACCAGGGCTTCCCAAGCCTCGGCATCGAATACCAGGCGACGCTGGACGAACAGTTCAAGGAATACCTCGGCATGAAAAAGGATCAGCAGGGCGTTTACGTCAGCGCCGTCACCAAGGGCGGTTCCGCGGAAAGCGTTGGCGTCAAGATTGGTGACATCATCCTGGAAGTGAACGGTCGCGCGGTCGATGCCCGCGGCGACTACAAGGATGCGCAGTTTGGCCGTCTCAACGTCAGCCATCTGGTGCGAGGTGAGTCCTTCGTGGGCGATGAGATCAAGATCAAAGTTCTCCGCGACGGCAAACCGGAAGCGCTCACGGGAAAGCTCACCCGCAAGCTGCCCAAGGACTTCCTCATTCCACCCTATCTTTTCGACCGTGGCCCGAACTTCCTCGTGCATGGCGGCCTCATCTTTTTGGAGCTCTCCATGCCCTTCCTCCAGAGCTTCGGGAATGACTGGGAAACCAGCGCTCCCCTGCGCCTCATCTTTGTCGCCAAACACACCGACGAATACGAGAAGCAAGGCCGTCGCAAAGTGGTCATCCTTGCAGGCGCACTCCCCACGCGCAGCACGCAAGGTTATGAAAGGCTCGGCGGTCTGATTCTCACCCAGGTGAACGGCAAACCCATCAACGAACTCGCCGACCTAGAAAAAGCCTTCAAAGAATCGCAGAACGGCATCAACAAGATCGAATTCGAAGAAGCACCCAAGATCATCTACCTCGATGCCATCACCGCCGAGCGCGACAATATGAACCTGCTGGGCGGAGTCTACCGTTTGGGGAAATTGAAGCGGATTGAGTGAACCGTCACTGTCCCAGCTTCACCGCCGTGCCGTAAGCGAGAACCTCGGTCGCACCCTGGGCGAACTCGGTGGCATCATATCGCATGCCGATGATGGCATCGGCACCAGCCTGCTGCGCGTGCTCGACCATCAGGTCAAAGGCCTGCTGTCGCGCGGCTTCGCAGACGGTCGAATACTGGCTGATATTGCCGCCCAGAAGCGACTTCAAGCCGCCGAGGATGGACGCACCAATATTCGGTGTGCGCACAACCAGGCCGCGCACGACGCCGAGATAAGCGGTGATGCGAGTGCCTGAAACTTCGTTGGTAGTGGTGACGATCATGGGTGATACAGACATAAGAGTGTTGGTTGATTGATTTATTGTGGGATCCAAAGGATGCCGACCGCGCCAGTGGTGATGTTCTTTTTCTGCGGCTGTAGCTTGGTTGATTCGAGAGTGACGTTCCCGGGATTGTATTGCTCGTCGATCTTCTTTGATTCCTCATCAAGCTGCTGATCGAGCGCCTTGAGCTGGTTCTTCAGATCCTCCACCTGTCCCGCAGTGACATTCGCCTGCTGCGAATCCTTGTAGGCACTGCCGGCCTTGTTGATGGCTGTAGCCGTGACCACGCTGCTCTTGCGACCGAGAAATGCGCCGAGCAAGCCGACGCCAAACTGCGCAACAGTGGACATGGTTGCGCTTGATGAAGCGGCCTTCTGAGACTGCATCTTCGCAATCGCTCTCTGCAAATCATCCTGGATGGACTTCGCCTGCTTGCCAAGCTTGGTGCGAAGATCCTCGACCGCCTTGTCGCGCAGCTCGCGCGCGGTCTGAGTGACGCGGGCGCGGAAATCACCTTCGCTCTCGCCGACATTGGAATAGGCGCCGAGCAGCGGTGCGGAAAAAACCTCCGCCTGCACGTTGGCGTAAACCCAGTCCGGAAAATCCTTGGCGATCTTCGTATAAGTCGCGGCCTTCTGCGCGGCCGCGGGCAGCTCGCCAAAACTCGCGCCATCGGCAGGCTCATTGTCCAGCTTGCTCAAATCGATATCGCGTGGCACATCGCAGAACTCATCCCAATCTACCTTCGCGTTGGCGCTGTCGATGACGTTGGCGACCGTCACGGTGACGCGGCTGTTGATCTTCCTTTTTTCGTCAAGGTAAAGCACCGTGGCCGAGCGCAGCAGCGCGGGCTGATAGTTCACCCTGCCGCCCGTGGCGGGCATAAAGTATTCCTCAGCTTCGTCCGGCAGTTGCGGGCGGATCGCACTGCCTCCGGCTGCATCCCCCTCGTTGTCCGCTCCTGATGGCGTGAACCCATCGTCTTCGATTGCGGCGCTTTTCTTCGAGGATGCTGCGGATAATTCTAATTGATCGCGCTTCGGGTCCATCAAGGTCTTAATCTGGTTGCGGGAAAGGGGACCCGGCAGATAACTCATGCACCAACGCACTTGGAATACCACTGGATGATCCTCGTGAACGTTGTTCATCAAGAAGATGCGGTTTCCCAGCGCGGACATCAGCTTCTCGATGTCTCTGCGGTTAAACTTCGCGTTCTGAGAACTGGCCGCGCCTTCAAGTCCGTCGAGCAGCCGCGCCTTGTCGCGCTCCGTTTGCAAGCGACCGATCCACCAGGTTCCGATGTTGGAAAGCGCTTTATAATCGAGATCGACCGGATTCTGCGTGGCTAGCAACATGCCAAGACCGAACGCACGCGCCTGCTTAAGCAGAATCATCATGGGCTTCTTGCTCGGTGGCATCGCGGTCGGTGGCAGATAGCCGAAGATTTCATCCATGTAAAAAATGGCGCGCAGACTGGTGGTGCCGGATTGTGTGCGCATCCAACTGAGAAGCTGCGTTAGCAACAAGCTCACAAAGAACATGCGCTGCTCATCGGGCAGATGTGCGATGGAAAAAATGCTGACACGCGGCTTGCCCTCGGGTGTGTAGAGCATCTTCTGGATGTCGAGCGGCACACCCTCGAGCCAGGACGCGAAACTCGGAGACGCGATGAGGTTGTTGAGCTTCATCGCGAGTTCGGTGCGCTTTTTCTCGGAGAGAAAATCGTCGATCGGAACCACGCCCACTTTGCGAAAGGGGGGTTGCTGGGTCATTTTTACGAGGGATTCGAGCGACACGTCCTGACCCTTCTGCCAGCATACGGTGAAAATGTTCGAGAGAAGGATGTGCGCCGGCGATTGCACGGGATCGCCCTCGACGCCCGCGAGACTGAGCAGGCTGGTCACGGAGCTTTCCACGCGTTGGGTGAAAATTTCCGCATCCTCCATCACTTCTCGCGCAGGTGCGGTAAGTGAAGCCACGATGCTGACCGGAATACCGGCACTGCTGCCGGGAGTGAAGATATTCACGTCGACTTTTTCGCGCAGCTTCTTCACGCGGTCTGCACTTTGTCCCCAATCAGCGAGACCTTTTTGCC
>JANNQW010000147.1:0-15295 GCA_031400955.1 Verrucomicrobiota bacterium | reverse complement strand
ATTTGCCAACAAGATCCCCAACAGCATTTTCATCTCCCTGCACTTCAACTCCGGCCGGAGCGAGGCCACGGGCATCGAGACCTACGCGCTCAGCCCGCAGGGCAGTTCCTCAAACTATGGAGCGCGTGCCGTTGATAATTCTGCATTTAATGGAAATCAGCGGGACTCGGAGAACATCGCCCTGGCCACCGCGGTTCACGCATCCGTGGTGCATCACTTCAAAATGGTGGACCGTGGCGTCAAACGCGCACGCTGGTCTGTGCTCACCGGACTGGAGCGGCCCGGAATACTTTTTGAAGGCGGGTTTGTTACCAACCCCAATGACGCCCGGCTCATCGTGGCCGAGAATTTTCGCAAGGAACTGGCCCACACCATCGGAGACGCAATATCCAACTACCGCAGAGCCCTCAAGCCCCCCGCAAAATAGGCGCATCCTCTCGCATGGAATATCTCTCGCCAAAAGGTGGTTTTGGGCCATGGTAGGCGCTCATTTCAGGGCAGGGGGAGTTCCTTGACCCGCCGTTCATCCACACGCGTATCTCTTAACTCATGCGATCCCTCATCCGTAACATCAACATCATGCTCCACCAGTGGTGGGACACGGACTACCATCCCGAAGGCGTGGAAACCGTGCGCGCAAAGGAGGACAAAGTTGCGGTCAGCCGCACCATCCCCTTCATCATGCTGCACTTGGCCTGTCTGCTGGTGTTTGTCGTCAGCTTCAGCTGGTTTGCCGTCGGCGTGGCGGTATTTCTTTATCTGGTGCGCATGTTCGCCATCACTGCCTTCTATCACCGCTATTTCTCGCACCGGGCGTTTCGCACCTCCCGGATCATGCAGTTCATCATCGCCGTCTGGGGCAATACCTCTATGCAACGCGGACCGCTGTGGTGGGCGTCCGTTCATCGGCATCACCATCAACACTCGGATGAGGAGGTGGACGTCCATTCGCCGGCGCATCACGGATTTTTCTGGTCGCACATCGGCTGGATCACCAGCCAGCGAAACTTCCCCACGGACTACAACAAGGTGAAGGATCTCGCGAAGTATCCCGAGCTTGTCTTCCTCAACCGCCACGACCAGTTGGTGCCCTTGGCCGTCTTCGCCCTGCTCTACCTCACCGGCTCGCTGCTGGAAACGTTCGCGCCTTCACTGGGCACCACCGGCTGGCAGCTCGTGGTCTGGGGCGGCGTGCTCAGCACCGTCGTCCTCATGCACGGGACGTTCTGCATCAACTCCCTGGCCCACGTCTTTGGCCGCAAACGATTCAAGACCGGCGACGACAGCCGCAACAGCCTGCTCCTGGCGATGATCACGCTCGGCGAGGGCTGGCACAACAACCACCACCGCTACATGCATGCGGCGCGTCAGGGCTTCTACTGGTGGGAGATCGACATCAGTTACTACATCCTCAAAGTATTCTCCTGGTGCGGCATTATCTGGGAGCTGAAGCCGGTGCCGACACAGGTTTACGAGGAAGCGCGAATCCAGAAGCTCGCGCCGCACGCATCCAGCAAGTGACAGTGCCGGAATAGCCGCCGGATGGTGTTGCAAACAATTCGACGCCCTCCATGTCGCAACCACGCATCGCCATTGTCGGCACCGGCATCGCCGGGCTCGGATGTGCGCACTTTCTCCACCGGACTTTTGACGTCACGCTCTTCGAGCAGAACGCCTATGCGGGCGGCCACACCAACACCGTGACCGTGAATGAAGATGGCCGGGAATTGCCGGTCGACACGGGGTTCATGGTTTTCAATCACGTGACCTACCCGTTGCTGACCCGGCTGTTCCGCGAGCTCGCCGTGGACACGAAGCGGACTGACATGAGCTTTGCTGTGAAGCACGAACCAGCGCACCTGGAATACAACGGCCACTCGCTGAACACGATCTTCGGCAGGCGCAGCCAGTTGCTCAATCCGCGCTTCTGGCGCTTTCTTCTCCAGATCAGCCGCTTTAACCAAGAGACCGCCGCCGCGCTCGATGACCCTCGCTTTGCTCGAATGACGCTGGCAGATTACGCGGCTGCTCGTGGTTACGGCCGCGATTTCCTCGATCTCTACATCGTGCCCATGGGCGGTGCCGTCTGGAGCACTCCGCCGGAAAAAATGCTGCAGTTTCCCGCCATCTCCCTGATGCGCTTCTGGCACAATCACGGATTCCTCGGCATGAAGACCCGCCATCCATGGTGGACCGTCGTCAATGGCGCACAGTCCTACGTGCGAAAACTCACCACCCCGTTCCGCGACCGCATCCGGTTGAAGTCCCCGATCGCGAGGATCGAGCGCAGTCCGCATGGTGTGAAGGTTATGCCGCTCAATGGTGCCCCCGAGTTTTTTGACAAGGTCATTCTCGCCGGTCATGCCGACCAGTCTTTGCGCATGCTGGCCGACCCGACACCCTTGGAAAGAGAACTGCTCCCCGCGTTCCAGTATCAAGCCAATACCGCAACCCTGCACACAGACGAACAGTTTATGCCCTGGACAAAGCGCTGCTGGGCCTCGTGGAATTACCGGGTCGCGCCCGATGGCACGTCCACCACGCACTACTGGATGAACCGCCTGCAAGGTGTCTCCGAGAAGGTGAACTACTTCGTCTCCCTCAATGCCGACACAGAGATCGATCCGGACAAGATTCTGCGGCGCATCGAGTATGAGCACCCGCTGTTCGACCTCGCTGCCATCGACGCCCAGAAACGGCTGCCGGAACTCAACCGCCTGTCGGCTGACCAATCGACGTATTACTGTGGCAGCTATTTCCGTTACGGCTTCCACGAAGACGCCTTCGGCTCCGCCGTCAATCTCTGCCGGGAACTTCTCGGAACCGAACCATGGTGATCACGGACGCCAGCGCGATTTATGAATGCCGCGTGATGCACCACCGCCTCGCGCCCAAGGTGCATCGCTTCGATTATCGCGTGTTTTACCTCTGGCTCGATCTTGATAATCTCGATGAACTCGACCGGTCACAGGCACTCTTCAGCCGGAATCGCTGGAACCTGTTTTCATTCCGTGACCAGGATCACTTCCATGATGACGGACGGGATGTGAAAACTAAACTGCTGGCCTGGCTCGACACAAAAAGATTTAACACTTCTCAAATTGCCCGGGTGAAGCTGCTGACTTTCCCGCGTGTCTTGGGTTACATCTTTAACCCGGTCTGCTTCTTTTACTGCTTCGACTCCGCCGGGGATCCCATCTGTGCCGTCACGGAAGTAACGAACACTTTCCATGAGAAGAAGCCTTACCTGCTCAGTGATCGCGACCCCAAGGGCTGCTTCCGGCTCCTCACGCCCAAGCATTTCTACGTCTCCCCCTTCACAGACCTCGACCTCTCATTCGACTTCAAGCTCCGGATCCCCGACGAAACCCTGGAAATCCACATTGATGACCGGGAGGGTGACTCTCGCCTTCTCCTGACCGCGCTGACTGGAAACCGTCGGCCACTCACCACGTCGGCGTTACTCGCATGTGCCATCAAATATCCCCTGCTCACTTTGAGGGTAATCTTCCTTATTCACTGGCACGCCTTCCGGCTCTGGCTGAAGCGCCTGCCGGTGCGCCGCAAGGCCGCAGACCCCCACTTACAGCGCGACGTCCATCGTCCCCATGAAACGATTGCATCCAAACCCCGCTCAGAGGCGCAATAATCCGCATGACAGATGAAGCCATCGAACTAAACGCCACCGCTTTCGCGGATGCGCGAACTGAATCTCCCAGCCTGGCCGAGCGCCTCGTCTTGAAGACCCTGGCTGGCTTTCAACACGGATGCCTCCGCCTCGTTTATCCGCATGGCGAAGTCCGGACACTGGGCCTCACCGATGTCGAACCGCGCGCCGAGATCCGGCTGCGTGATCCGGCTTCGTTCTTCCGCCGCTGTGCGCTTTACGGCAACATTGGCTTCGGCGAAGCCTTCGTGGACGGCGACTGGGATACGGATGACATTAAATCGGTCATCGCCTGGTTCCTCACCAACATTGCCCGCACACCCTCGCTCCGGGGATCCTCCCAACGGCTCGCCTTCACCAACCTGCTGCGTCTCGCCAACCGGGCGGGTCACTGGCTCCGGCCCAACTCGCTCCGCACCAGCCGGCGTAACATCGCGGAGCACTATGATCTCGGGAACGATTTCTACTCGCTCTGGCTAGACGACACCATGACCTATTCGGCGGCAAAGTTCACCCGCAGTGAACAGCGGCTCGAAGAAGCCCAGCATGAAAAATACGAGGCGCTCTGCCGGCGGCTCCGGCTGAAACCCACGGATCATGTTCTGGAAATCGGCTGCGGCTGGGGCGGCTTTAGCGAGCACGCAGCAAAGCATCACGGCTGCCGGGTCACCGCAGTCACCATCTCGCGCGAGCAATACGACTACGCGACCGACCGCATCGCGCGCGCCGGATTGTCCGGCCTGGTGGAAATCCGGATGCAGGACTACCGCCGACTCACCGGTCAATTCGACAAGATCGCGTCGATTGAAATGCTAGAAGCCGTGGGTGACAAATATCTGGAGACGTTCTTCGCAAAATGCCACCAGCTCCTGAAAATGGACGGATTGCTCGCCATGCAGTTTATCACTGTGCCGGATTCCCGTTACGAGACTTTGCGCAAGGGCGTGGACTGGATTCAAAAACACATCTTCCCCGGCTCCCTCCTTCTCAGCATGGCGCGCGTCGGAACTGCCATGGGCCGCACCGGAGAATGGTGCCTGCATGAACTGGAGGATCTCGGCGCGGACTATGCGCGGACGCTGGGCCTCTGGTGGGAGCGCTTTAACACCCGGCTCGGCGATGTCAGGGCGATCGGCTTTGACGACCGCTTCATCCGCAAATGGAACTACTACCTGCAATACTGCGAGGCTGCCTTCGCCATGCATCATATTAGCGTCGTGCAGGCGTGCTGGACGAGGCCGGGGAACGGGAAGTTACAGGTTATTAGTTAAGGGTTATCCCTTACCCCTTTTCACTTATCCCTTTTCACTTCCTCCCTCCCCCCATGATTCCCTTCCTCAAAATCTTCTTCATCATCGTGCTGCTGTCCATGCTGGCGGTGACCGGCTGGGCCAGTTTCGAATGCGCCCTCTGGAAGACGCCACGCGCGGTGGCCACCCATCCGTGGTTCATCGCCACCCTCTTCGACACCTACTGGGGCTTCCTCACTTTTTACTGCTGGGTAGTTTACAAAGATTCATCGTGGGCCAAGCGCATCGGCTGGCTCCTGGCCATCCTGCTCCTGGGGAACATCGCCATGTCGGTCTATGTTTTGAACAAACTCTTCCGTCTGCCTCCCGCTGCCACCACGGGCGACCTGCTGGCGGTCCGCGACTGACATCATGACCGCGATCTGGCAAAACATCGCGCTGGGTTCATTCGCCGCCTTCGTGCTCTTCGGTGGCACCTGGCTGCTGAGCCGCCGCATCAACAATTACAGCCTCGTCGATGTCACGTGGTCGTATGCGCTTCTTTCCCTGCTGGCCATCTATGCAGGCGGCACGGCTGGCGATCCATCGCGCAAGCTGGTCATCGGCACCATGGGCGCCATCTGGGCGCTGCGGCTCGGAACCTACATCCTCATACGGGTCTGGTCGCACCATCCGAAGGAGGATGTGCGTTACGCCGTCATGCGGGAGAAATGGCGCACGCGACCGGGCCTGAAGTTTTTCCTCTTTTTCCAGGCCCAGGCCATCCTTATCGTGATGCTCTCACTGCCGCACCTGCTGGCCATGAACAATCCGGTGCCCGGCCTGAGCCTGGTCGAATGGATCGGCATCATCGTCTGGCTGACCGGCATCATCGGCGAAAGCGTGGCCGACTGGCAGATGAAACGATTCAAGGCCGACGCTCTGAATAAAGGCAAGGTCTGTCAGGCAGGTCTGTGGCGCTGGTCACGACATCCCAACTACTTTTTTGAATCCTTGATCTGGTGGGGCTTCTGGCTCTTCGCCTGCGGATCGCCCTGGGGCTGGATCACCATCTATGCGCCGCTGCTGATCCTCTATTTCCTCCTGCGCGTCACCGGCATCCCGCTCACGGAGAAGTGTGCACTGCAGAGCAAGGGTGCCGCCTACCGGCAATACCAGCGCACCACCAGCGCCTTCATCCCCTGGTTCCCAAAAAAATATTCATGAGCCTCATTGACTCCCTTCTGGAAAAAAACCTGCTGCCCGACGCAGTGATCCGATTCGGCATCCGTCAGCGCCTCGCCGCGTTGCTACGCCAGAAACGTCCGGCAGACATCGACGCCCGACAGACGGCGCTCAACGGGCACCTCGCAGGATTGAAGCAAAGTCCGGTCGCCATCGAGACCGAAGCCGCCAACGAACAGCACTACGAAGTGCCCACTAAATTTTTCCAGCTCTGCCTGGGCAAGCACCTCAAATACAGTTCCGGCTTGTGGGATGAAAACACGCAATCGCTCGATGACGCCGAAGCCGCCATGCTCGCCCTCACCTGCGAGCGCGCCGAATTGCGCGACGGCCAGCGCATCCTCGAACTCGGCTGCGGCTGGGGTTCGCTTTCCCTCTGGATGGCAGCGCACTATCCCAACGCCCAGATCACCAGTGTCTCCAACTCCCGCACCCAGAAGGAATACATCGATGGCGAAGCCGCGAAGCGAGGTCTGAAAAATCTCACCATCGTCACCGCCAACATGAACAGCTACGAAGGCGAAGGTGCCGGCATCTTTGATCGCGTGGTCAGCGTGGAAATGTTCGAGCACATGAAGAACTACCGCGAATTGCTCCGTCGCATTGCCACATGGTTGCAACCGGGCGGGAAACTCTTCGTCCACATCTTCACGCACCGCGACATCGCCTATCACTTTGAAGCAAAGAACGAAAATGAATGGCTGGCCCGGCATTTCTTCGCCGGCGGCCAGATGCCCTCGCACGATCTGCTGCTGCATTTCCAGGAAGACCTAAGCATCGAAGAGCAGTGGGCCGTCAACGGCACCCACTACGAGAAGACATCCAACGCCTGGCTGGTCAACATGGACACCAACCGCAGCACCATCCTGCCCCTGCTCGCGCAGACGTATGGAGAAGCCGACGCCATGAAATGGTGGGCCCGCTGGCGTGTCTTCTACATGGCCTGCGCCGAACTCTGGGGCTACGACGCAGGCAATGAGTGGTTAGTGTCGCATTACCGGTTTGTGAAGCCGTGAAGAACGCTCCTTGATTGCAGCGACACCGGCGAGTGGCGCAGGTTTGCAACCTGTGTGTAGCCCGACCATTCTGGTCGGGCCATGTAGAACCATCCCCGGCAGAATGCCTGGGAGACACACAGGCTCTGAAAGCCTGTGCCACTCGTTCAACCCAGCGGTTGAATGGTTACCCAAAATCTATTGTTCATAGACCTGGGGTTCGCATAGTGCGCAAACCGCCTGTCTTTTTGAGTCCGCACAATGCCTCGGTTCTCCTCGTTGCGTTCTGGGAGATGCCAATGTAAACTGCCTGCACTTATGAGCGCGATCACCCTCGATTATCCACTGACGAGTTTGCCCGGTCTGCCAGTGCAGGAAGGACAGCATTTTGAAGGTTATGTCCGCGATGGCAAACTCCATGTGACCATTCCCGTGGCTACATCCGAAGCCGCTCTGCACGACGACAAGCGCCTTGCAGTCGAACGCTTCGTCAGCAAATGGGCTGGCAAAGGAAAGTTGCTTGCTCAGAACGAAATGGAGGCCGATCCCAGGCTTGTCCACTTGACGGCCAAACATTTCCGATAAGTCGTGCGAGTTTTCTTCGACACCAATGTCCTTCTGGACGGCTACTATCAACGTGCTGGTGCTGTGGCGAGTGAAAGGGCCGTGATGCTCTGCGGTGGTGGTGCGCACCAGGGCTGGATTGCCTGGCACACATTGTCCAACGCCTTTTACCTGGTGAGAGGCCACTCCAAGTCCGCGCCCACGGCGTTTCAATTCATCACCGACCTGCTGGCTTGGACGGAAGTGTCAGCCACAACCAAGCCGGACGCCCTTGCCGCTGTCGGCTACGGAATGGCAGACTTCGAAGATGCACTCCAGGTCTCCGCCGCGATCGCCTGTGCCGCCGACATCATCCTCACGCGCAATACCGACGACTTCAAAGCTTCCGTCCTGCCCGTGATGACGCCCGAAGAGTTTCTAGAGGGGCCAGCTTTTCAGGCAACTCAGGAAGTGAAATAATAGCGGACAAAATGTATCAACTTAAACCGCAAGAAAATCACTCTGAATGGAGTGTCCACAAACTCAAGATTTGCGTCTAAATCTCGATCCCTTCACCCCCACAAAACAACGTCGTCCGGACCGACGAGTAACCCCGGAACCGCATGACAATCACTCCCGAGATCTTTTCCGCGTATCTCAAGTGCCCGACAAAATGCTGGCTCCGATTCGCCAGCGAGCCAACTGCGGGCAACACCTATGCCGAATGGGTTGAAATCGAATACGAAAACTATCGCACTGCTGCCACCGAACAGTTGCTTGCAATTGCGCCCGCAGACGAATGTGCCGCTCCACTTGGTAGCAGCCGACGTGAGCAGGCTCATGATTCAACGGAAAACCTGAAGACCGCCAGTTGGCGAGTCGCCGTGGATATACCGATGCGCACCGAGCTTGGTAGCAGCCGAGGTAACGAGGCTCAAACTTCCCCGCCCGATAACAGTCAGAGCCTTCTCACGTCGGCTGCTACCATTGAAACCTGCCTCCATGCCGTCGAACGCATTCCATCCGCCGGGCGGGGCCAGCGGTCGCAATTCGTTCCTATCCGCTTCATCTTCCGAAACAAACTCACCCAGGACGACAAGTTGCTGCTGGCGTTCGATGCGTTTGTGCTTTCCGAAATGCTCAAACGCACCGTCAGCCTCGGCAAAATCATCCACGGTGACGACCACGCCAGGCTCAAGGTGAAGACCTCGGCCCTTGTCGGCAAAGTGCGCAAGCTCCTGGAGAAAATCGCTGCCCTGCTCTCCAACCCCGCGCCACCCGACATCGTCCTGAACCGCCACTGCGCCGAGTGCGAATTCCAGGCACGCTGCCGGAAGATCGCTGTCGAGAAAGACGATCTCAGCCTGCTGGCGCGCATGACCGAGAAGGAGCGCAAGAAACTCCTCAGCAAAGGCATCTTCACCGTCACGCAACTCTCCTATACGTTCCGTCCCCGTCGCCGTCCCAAGAAGCTGCGAGACAAACAGGAGAAGTATCACCACTCGCTCAAGGCGCTGGCGATTCGGGAGCAAAAAATCCACATCGTTGGCAGCCCGGAACTCAAGATCGAAGGCACGCCCGCTTATCTGGATGTCGAGGGCCTGCCCGACCGCAATTTCTACTACCTCATCGGCCTGCGCATTGGCCATGGCGAATTCGCCGTGCAGCACAGCCTGTGGGCGGACACCGTCGCGGACGAAGGAAAGATCTGGCGGGAATTCCTTGCCATCCTCGAAACCGTCGAGAAGCCGGTGCTGATTCACTACGGCAGTTACGAAACAAGTTTCTCAAAACAGATGGCGGAGCGTCACGGCAGTCCACAGGCCGAATCCGTGGCGGCGAAGGCAATTGCCTCGGCTCTCAATCTCGTCTCGGTGATGTTTGCAAAAATCTATTTCCCGACTTTCTCGAACGGACTGAAGGAGATTGCTCGCCACCTCGGTTTTGAATGGTCGTCGGTATCATCTTCGGGAGTGCAGACAATCGCGTGGCGTGAAACGTGGTCGAACGTCAGGGAATCATCAATCCAATGCCGATTGATTCACTACAACGCGGAAGATTGCCAGGCCCTTGGTCTTGTGATACAGGAAGTTATCGGCCTGCATCAGGTTCGATCCGACTCGCTGGACGCTAGTAAGCTTGGTATCGTTGATGTGACGACATTGAAACGGGAGCATCCGTATGTATTCAAGCGCAACAAGTTCTTCTTTCCAGAACTGGACGCCATCAACAAGGCGGCGTATTGGGACTACCAACGTGAAAGGGTTTACGTGAAATCGAATCAACGATTACACCGTGCGTTGAAACAGGCAAAACGCACGGCAGGCAAATTAACACCGAACAAGCGCATTCAGTGTCCCTCGCCTTCGAACTGTGTGCTTTGCGGCTCGCCTCGCCTTCACAAACACGAGCGAGCAAAGAGGATTGTTCATGATTTGAAATTCTCCCCTTCTGGCTTGAAACGCTGGATTGTTCAATACGATTTCCACCGTTACATGTGTCGTAGTTGCGGAAAAGCTTTTCGTCCCCAAACAACGGATTGGTCAGGCAGCAAGTTTGGGCCAGCCATTTTGGCCTACTCGGTTTACCAAAATATTGAGTTGCGACTGCCGCTGGCAACCATTGATCGAAGCCTCAACAAAATCTTCGGCTTTCGGCTTTCCCTCGGAACCGCGAGTGATTTCAAAATTAAGGCGGCCAAATTCTATGCTGCGACCTACGAATCGTTGCTCTCGAGACTTCAGGTCGGAGACTTGCTCCACGCCGATGAAACGAAGGTCAGTGTAGGCGGCAACGGCGGTTTCGTCTGGGTGCTCGCAAGTCTGGAACAAGTTGCTTACGTTTATACGGAGTCGCGGGTGAGCGATTGGGTGCAGACGTTTCTCAAGGATTTCAAGGGAGTGCTGGTTTGTGATTTCTTCGCCGGATACGACGCCATAAAATGCCCAAAACAGAGGTGCTTGATTCATTTGCTCCGGGACTTAAACGACGACCTTCACAAGCTTCCATATGACGAGGATTTGAAACGAATCGGGAAGGCCTTCGCGGATTTGGTAAAGCCGATGATTGAAACGGTTGATCATTACGGTCTGAAAGCTCGCTTCCTAAAGAAGCATTTACCGTCCGTTGACCGTTTCTACCGAGATCTCTCGCGAGCTAATTTTGGCAGCGAGACGTGCGAGAAACTTAAGCTACGTTTCGAGCGGAACCGAGATGAGCTTTTCACCTTCCTGCGATACGACGGCGTGCCGTGGAACAACAATAACGCGGAGCACGCAGTGAAGCCATTCGCGATGCTGCGAAACGTCATTAATGGGGTGACCTCTCCAAAGGGGCTGCGCGACTACCTCATTCTTTTGAGTGTCTGCCAAAGCTGCAAATACATGGGCGTGGATTTTCTGGATTTCCTCCGTTCGGGCGAGAAGGACATCCACGCCTTCGCGGAAAGGCAACCCGGGCGGAGGCGTGCCGGCACGGCGATTGACCAAATTACGGACACAATTCCCGACAACGGCTGCAAAACGTAAGCCTGAGCATCAAACGCTGCGGGTTCGGACCGGGGACATATGTAACAGGTTGACCGGGAAAAAGGGAAAAAAAGGTCTGCCAATGATTCTGGACACTCAAGTTCTAATCCTGCCAGAATGACCGGTTGACACGCTGGTTGCAACCCTGTGTCACCCATGAAACGGGGCCACTCAATCGTTGTATTCTTCTTAAAGAAATCCTTTTGCACACAGCCCTACTCAAAGAAGAAATGGTTCTTGCCGAACGGAGTGGCGTTTGTGGATAGAGCACGCCACTACTGTGACCATCCTCCAATCCCGCAGCCACTTGACTTGCAGCACCCACGTGGGACAGTCCCACCATGACGGTCACGCTCGATTCCAAACGACGGCTTACCCTTCCCGCTTCGTTGCTCAGCAGCAAGCCGGGCCAGGTTTTTGATGCTCGCTACGACGCTGATGAGGATGCCCTGATCTTCCGGAGATTGCCCGCCAAAGAAGACTGGCTAAAAGTGCTGGCCCAATGCCCAACACCGATGGATGATCTTCCAGCACGTCGCCGTGAACTCCCCAAGAAACGCAAGCTGTGAGCTGGCTGTTGGACACTGATGTGCTGTCACAGCCCGCCAAAACTCATGGTGATGCGCGGGTGATTGCCTGGTTGCGGAAAGAGAAGGATCGCTGCTACACGAGTGCCGTCGTCATTGCCCAGCTCGCCTATTGGGTGCGGAGCAAAGAGGGCAAACGACGCAAGGAACTGCAAGTCTGGCTCGGTCGTCTGATCGGGGCGCTCGAAGGGCGGATACTGGGATTCAATGTTGGTGTCGCGCATGTGTGGGCAGATCAAGAGCACCTTCTCGAAGCCGCTGGTCAGCAGATGCCAGTGGAAGATGGCTACATCGCAGCGACCGCCCGCAAGCATGGTCTGACGATCGCGACGGGTAATGAAAAGGACTTCCGCCGTCCGGGGCTGAAGGTATTCAATCCATTCAAGGAATTGCCGCCAGTCTGAGATTGAGAGACTCAGAATAATGCCACGGAACGGAATTTATCCG
The DNA here is from genome assembly GCA_031400955.1 of Verrucomicrobiota bacterium. Lineage (GTDB taxonomy): Bacteria > Verrucomicrobiota > Verrucomicrobiia > Verrucomicrobiales > Verrucomicrobiaceae > VFKE01. The sequence continues at coordinate 3,055 of JANNQW010000147.1, read as the reverse complement.
CAGATTTCGCCGATTCACGCAGATGAACAAATCGAGCATCTCTGCTTCTGACGAATCTGCCGGCCAGCAGGCTGGCCAACAAAAGCGGCAGCAGGCTGCCGCAGTCCAAATTGTCCGGCATGATCTGCGTGAATTATCAGGACAGTCATGCTAGGCTCCACGGATGATCGTGCATCGTCTTTCAGCCGCCGCGTTGCTTTTTGCGACGGCAGTATTGGCGCGGGCGGGCGAAATCTCGTTCAACCGTGATGTCCGCCCGATCCTGTCTGACAATTGCTTTTACTGCCACGGCTTCGACGCGAAACATCGCGAGGGGGACCGGCGTCTTGATTCATTCAAGGATGCCACGGCCGACAATGATGGTGTCCGGGCGCTGGTTCCGGGGGATTTGTCCGGATCGGAACTGTGGAAGAGGCTGGTCACCACGGATGAAGATGAAATCATGCCGCCACCCGAGACCCACAAGAAGGTCACGGCCGCACAAAAGGAAATCATCAAACAATGGATCCTCCAGGGCGGAAAATATCAGGATCACTGGGCGTTCATTCCGCCCGTTGCCACGGAGCCGCCGGCGGTAAAAAAGACGGACTGGCCGCGCGGCGAGCTCGACCGCTTCATCCTTGCCCGATTGGAAAAAGAAGGCGTGAAGCCCTCGCCGGAAGCGGGCCGGGAAATGCTGATCCGTCGCGTGACGCTGGACCTCACCGGGCTGCCGCCGACACCAGCGGAAGTGCGGGCCTTTCTTGAAGACAAATCTGCCAATGCCTACGAAGCGGTCGTGGATCGTCTGCTAAAATCTAAGCGCCACGGTGAACAAATGGCGGTGGAATGGCTGGACGCCTCGCGTTATGCCGACACGCACGGCTTCAACAATGACTCCATGCGCAGCATGTGGCGCTGGCGGGACTGGGTGATCGATGCGTTCAATGACAACCTGCCCTACGACCAGTTCATCACCGCGCAACTGGCCGGCGATTTGCTGCCGCAGCCCACGCTGGAGCAGCGCCTGGCCACGGGCTTCGGCCGCAATCATGTCATCAACAGCGAGGGCGGGATCATCCCTGAGGAATATCGCATCGAGTATGTGGCCGACCGGGTGCGCACCACGAGCCAGGCCTGGCTGGGACTGACGATGGAGTGCGCGCGCTGCCACGATCACAAGTTCGATCCCGTCACGCAGCGCGATTATTACAATCTGTTTTCGTTTTTCAACAACGTGCCCGAATACGGCGAAGATGGGCGGCAGTCCAACGCGGCCCCCATCATGCCCGCGCCGACGCGTGAGCAGCAGGCTGAATCAAAAAGCCAGCTCGAAAAACTGACCGGCATTGAGAAACGCATGACCGAGATGCAGGCCGCTTGGAAACCAAAAGATGCAAAACGGTCGCTGCCTGCGGTGCCAGCGCCAGCCACGAACATGGTGCTGCACCTGCACAGCGATGATGTGGTGCCGCAGAAGGACGTTTTCCGCTTCACGGGTGCAGCGCCGGAACTGGTTGATGGCATCGCGGGCAAAGCCTGGCGCTACACGGGTGCAAGACTCGTTGAATTTGAGAAGAAAGCATTCGTCACCGGCAAGTTGATGGCCTTCGGCCTGTGGCTACGCCCGGACGCCGACAATCCACGCGACGTGGCCCTGCTCTCGAACGCGAGCTATAACGGCGATCCGGCCCAGTCCGACTACGCCTCGGGAGAGGAGTATCGTTTGGTGGATGGTGAAATCGAAATCCGTTTCATCCAGATGTATCCCGCTTACTCCACGCGTCTGAGTACGACCGGAGCTGGCATCACCGCCGGAGAGTGGCGACATCTGACGATTATCATGGGTGATGAGAAGCCTGCGCAGACCACGCGGGTGTTCATCGACGGCGAGGAGATGGCTTTGCGGGTGCTGAGCGATTCCGGAACGCGGGCGAAACAAAGAGGCGGCTTCGGATTGGGCGCGGATCGCAGCAAGGAGGCGGTTGGTTTTCGCGGCGCGATGGATGAGATGCGAGTCTATGAAAAGCCGCTCGATGATGCGCAGGTCGTCGCATTGTTTGAGTCGGCAGCAGTGCCGCATGCAGACAAACAAAAACTGGCCGGACTGGCCACGGAGCGTGAATTGCGCTGGCTGGGCGAGGCGCGGCATCGCGCCGAAGATGGAGCTTATGCAAAACTTATTGCCGAGCACCGCTCGCTCCGGGCGAAGCATCTGGGTTTTGAAAAAACTTTCCCCAACGTGATGGTCATGGAGGAATTGCCCGCGCCGCGCCGCGCTTTTGTGCTGAAGCGCGGTGTCTATGACGCGCACGGCGACGAGGTCACAGCCAAAGTGCCGGAGTCGTTTGCGCTATGGCCGCAGGATGCTCCGGCGAACCGGCTCGGTCTTGCGCGTTGGTTCACGCAACCGCAGCATCCGTTGACGGCGCGCGTTGTGGTGAACCGGTTCTGGGCACAGTTCTTCGGAAATGGAATCGTCAAGACACTGGAGGATTTTGGCTCTCAGGGTGAATATCCCAGCCACCCCGAGCTGCTCGACTGGTTGTCGCGCCGTTTTGTGGACGGCGGATGGGACGTGAAGGCGCTGGTGCGGATGCTGGTGCTGTCCGCGACGTATCGCCAGTCATCACAGGTCACGCCGGAGATGCTGGCGCGCGATCCGGAGAACCGGCTGCTGGCGCGTGCGCCGAGGCTGCGTTTGCAGGCCGAGTTTATCCGTGACCAGGCGCTGGCCTTGGGCGGATTGCTGGCCGAGAAAATCGGCGGCCCCAGCGTTTATCCCACGCAACCCGAAGGCTTTTACAACGGAATCATCGTTGATGCCGCCTATCCGGGAACAAAATGGCTGACCAGCAAGGGCGATGACCTCTACCGCCGGACGCTTTACACATTTTGGAAACGCACCGCACTGCATCCCGTGCTGGGCACCTTCGATGCGCCGGCGCGCGAGACCTGCACGGTGCGTCGCTCCAGGACGAACACGCCTTTGCAGGCGCTGGTGTTGATGAATGAGCCCGGTTTTATTGAGGCCGCGCAGGGACTTGGGCGGCGCATGGAGAAGGAGGGCGGAGCC
>JANNQW010000146.1:0-15287 GCA_031400955.1 Verrucomicrobiota bacterium | reverse complement strand
GAAATCGTGCTGCCGGTCTTCGCCGACGAGTTTGGCGATGCCGAAGTCCGCGACTTTGATGCGGCCCTTGGAATCAATGAGGATGTTTTCCGGCTTGATGTCGCGATGCAGAATGCCTTCCTCGTGGGCAAATTTGAGCGCCGCGCAAAGATGCTGGACCATCTCCAAAGCCTCGGTGGGGGTGAAGCGGCCGGCCCGCATCGCCTGGCGGAGGTTCACTCCATCGACATATTCCATCAGCAGGTAGCAGTAGGGCCCGGCGGTGCCGAATTCGTGGATGCCGACGATGTTCGGGTGGTTCAGACGACCCAGCACCCGCGCCTCGCGGTTGAATCGCTCGACGAAAGCAGGGTCGCCGGCGAGGTCGTGCGAGAGGATTTTAAGCGCGACGAAGCGATCGAGCTGCGGCTGGCGCGCCTTGTAAACCGCGCCCATACCGCCGGCGCCGATCATTTCGAGGATTTTGAGTTCCGGGAAATGGGGCGCCAGTTCCGCGATCTCGGGCGCGGATGTTTTTCCCGGCGGAGATTTCCGCGGCTCCGCCACTGTGGCGGCACCCGCGAGGACGCACTTCGGACAAAGACCTTGCGGGGCATTCTCCGGGATGGGAGCACCGCACTTCGGACAGGATGAATGAATGGGGTTTTTCATGTTACCCGGTTCCTGAGCCATCGGGAATGCGAGGTTACAAAATTCGTGCAGATTGGCAAAAGGTTTTGGTGGAACCAGATGGACATCACCGCCACCCAGACTTCCAGCCGTTGCAGTTTACCCATTCAACCATTGAGAACCAGATTCACGACGCGGTGATTCTCGATCCAAATACACGGCACGCGGTCGCCGGTCGCGGGGAAAAACCACGCGTAGTCGAACCCGACCTCGAGGGGTTGGTGATAGTCGTGTGATCAGGGTGTGATGTTTTTGGACTGCGCATGCATACGTCAACTACTTGGAAAAATCCCAGGCTTTCAAACGATTGTCGTTCAAGGTTTTGATTTCCAACTGACGCAAATCGCTTATGCCATCAGGCAGCAACAGGCGGATGTGAATGATCGAACCCTTGGCGGGAACGTTCAACGCGATGTCCTGAAATTCTGTGGAGTCCGTGATGTCCTGAATGACCGTCTGCTCGGGTGTGAAATCCTTCTGCCCTTCGAGCCGCCACGCGATGCCGAGTTTCCCGCCGTGTGCGGCGCGAATGCTGGCTGTAGCGACGGCGGGGCTTTGAATCTTCAACCCGGAGAAAGCAATGAAGCGATGCTGCCCCCCAGTAGCATCGGGCACGATGTGAAGCGCGCTGTCTTTGATTGATGCAGTCGCATTGCGGACAACCCAGTCATTTTCAGCGCTGGCGGGTGCTGACGAGCTATTGGGTTTGTTCTTGGATGGGCTCGCAATCTTGATTGCCTTTGTGCCGGTGATTTTGACGTGTGCATCATAAAACAGTTCGTCATCAGTATTGGATGGGCGCGGCAAACCTGGCGGCGGTAGCGTGGCGTTCCATTCCATGAGCCGCTTTTCCAAGTCCGCCGCAACTTCGGGAAACTTGCTGAGTAGATTATTTTTCGCCAGCTCGGACTCGCCGTCGGGCGCGTTGAGGTCGAACAGATATCGTTCTTCCGGACCTACACGGATGTATTTCCAATGATCCGCACGGATGGCCGTCTGCGAACGCCAGCGCCAAAAGAGCGCGTCGTGTGGATTGCCGGTTTTCTGGCCGAGGATGAACGGCACCAGGTTCACGCCATCGAGTTTTACATCGTGCGGCAATCCGGCAACGGCAATCGCCGTGGCGGCGACGTCGAGATTGATCACGGGGTTTTCATATGTCGTCCCGGCGGGAAGCGTGCCCGGCCACGCGGCCAGAAACGGCGTGCGAATGCCGCCATCCGTCAGCATGCCCTTCTCACCCACGAGCGGGAGGTTCAGTGAGCCATCCCACGCGTTTTCTTTAAGCGGTGCACCGTTGTCACCGATGAAGAAGATCAACGTGTTCTTTTCATTGCCCTGCTCGCGTAACTTGGCGCGAATGCGACCGATGCCTTCGTCCATCGCCGCGATCATCGCGAGTGCCTGACGACGCTCTTTGGGCAGCGTCGCTGGCGTCTTTGAAAACCACGGCTCGGGCGATTCCAGCGGAACATGCGGAGTGTAGAACGCGAGATAAAGGAAGAAAGGATCATGCGCGTGTCGGTCGATGAACGACACGGCGGCATCCGCCTGCCAGACGCAACGGAAGCGTTTGTCCGTGAGCGTCTGCGGCGCGTTTGGCACCTTGTTGCCCTTCAGGTCGTGGGAAGCGATGAAAGAGCTCATCTGACCGGTGAAGTGTTCGTCGAAACCCTGGCCGAACGGGAGAAAGGCGCGCGCGGCTTTGGCGTTGTCCCGCGTTTCTTCCTTGGCGTTCTCGCGTTTCGGCGGAGTCTCGAGATGCCACTTTCCCACCTGACAGGAAATGTAGCCCGCCGCCTTGAGTCGTTCGGCAATCGTTAGTTCCGCCAGCGGCAACGGACCCAGAGTGTTGTCTTCCACGCCAAAGCGCTGCTGGTAACGTCCGGTAATCACGCCGGCGCGGGAAGGAACGCATTGCGGCGCGCTGACGTAGCCGCGGACGAAGCGCACGCCGTCCTTGGCGAGCGCATCGAGATTGGGCGTGCGGATGTCCTTGTCCACTCCCTGCGCGCCGAGATCAGCGAAACCGTGATCGTCGCTGTAGATGAGAATGATGTTGGGTTTGCTTGACGACGCCGATGAATTCACGACGAGGGCGAGAAGAATACTGATCAGATAAATCGGGTTCATGCTGGTATTGGCTTTCTTAAATAGACGCCGAATTCACGCGCTAATAGTGCCACGCCGCATTCTGAACATCCTGCAAACGCTTCACTTCGTCCACCCGGTCGGCCGCGAGATCGCGTTTCTCCAATGGGTCAGATTTGAGGTCAAACAATTCTATCCTCTTGGGGCCCGAGGCGAACGCCTTGTCCGGTGCCACGGCGCCCGGAATGATGAGCTTGGACCATCCGCTGATCACGACTTGGGCGACGAGGCTTTTGGAGGGATTGGCGAGGTCTGCGATGTCGTGCCTATAGGCTTCGACGAAGACCGCCTTGCGCGCTGTCATAGCCGGCCGGTCGAGCAGATTTAGGCCGGTCAGATCGGACGGCACCTTTAATCCGCAGGCCGTCAGAACGGTGGGCACAAAGTCGATGATCGAGGCAAGCGTTTCCTCGTCGCGCATCGGCTTCACCTTTTCCGGCCAGCGGACGAATATCGGCGTGCGAATACCCATTTCATAAGGTGAAAGCTTGGCGCGGTTGCCTTCCTCCGCGTCCCATCCATTGTCGGCGAGGTAAATGATGACCGTGTTCTCCGTAAGGTTTTTCTTAGCGAGATAGCTGTCGAGTTCGCCGCACGTCTTGTCGAACCACTCGACCATCGCGTAATACTTCTCGGCTTTTGGACTCAATCCCTTGCCTTGGTAATGGGCGAGGAATTCCGGCGGCGGGTTGTGCGGCGTGTGTGGCATCATTGGCGCATGCCAGATGAAAAACGGCTTCTTTTCAGTCTGCGCCTTCTCGATGAAATCATAAATCGGCTGCATCGTTTTCCGACCAATCTCCAACCCCTCTCCACCGTGCCGACCTTCTTTCATCGTCATCCCGTCCGTGAACCCGGCTTCCGGGGCGGTGACATTCCACAATTTGCCGGTTTGAAAAGTCAGATAACCGGCCTCCGAAAGCACCTTGGGAAGAATCAACGTGTTCTGGAGCAATCGATGCGAAAGCGGCGAGCGTTTGAGTTCACCGCTCTTCACGGCCAAGTCGGCTGCGGATTTGCTCAGGTCATTTCCAGTGATTCCGTGCTCGTGCGGCAGTTTACCGGTCAGTAGACAAGCCAGCGACGGCGAACATACGGGCATCACATAGCCGCGCGTGTAGAGCAGACTCTGCGATGCCATCCGGTCGAGGTTTGGCGTCTGCACGATCTTGTGCCCCATGAATCCGTAATCCGTGAATCCCTGATCGTCGGACAGAATGAGGATGACGTTGGGCCTTGTCACCGGAGCACCGGCAGCAGGGAGCACCATCAGTTGTGCGGCAAGCAGGAAAGCGAAAAGAGTTGAGGATAGTCGTGTGGTCATGGCATGGGTCGTTTGCATATTAAGCATCAATCGTGGGGAGCGCACGGGCATGTTTCTTCACTTCAATAGGAGTAACCAAATTTAGTGGCACGCAAGCCTCAAAGCCATCTAAGGCTTTATTTTCTGGCAAGTTGACTGGACTTGACTAGGCTCGAACTGAGCCGATTGAATTCCCTCTTTTTAGCCTATCATCAACCCTCATCCAAAATAACTATGTCCCATCTCTCACGACGCCAGATCGGCAAAATGCTCGTCGCTGGCAGCGCCGCCAGCTTGATTTCCAGCCGTGCTTATTCTGCCAACAGCAAGGTCAACGTCGCCTTCATCGGTTGCGGCGGTCAGGGCGAAAGTGATGCCTTCAACTTCCTCAGGAACAAGGACCTCATCAATGTGGTTGCGCTCTGCGATGTTCAGTTCGGCACGAAACACACTGAAAAACTCGAAAAAGAATTTCCCAATGTCCCGCGCTTCTCTGATTTCCGGAAGATGTTCGACAAAATGGGCAAGGACATAGATGCCTGCACCGTGGCCGTGCCTGACCATTCCCATTTTCCCATCACCATGCTCGCCATGTCGTTGGGTAAGCACGTCTATGTGGAAAAGCCGCTGGCGCACACATTCAATGAATGCCAGCTCATGATGGATGCCGCCAAGCGGCATAAAGTGGTGACCCAAATGGGAAACCAGGGGCACTCGGGCGCCAACTACTTTCAGTTTAAAGCCTGGAAAGAAGCCGGAATCATCAAGGACGTCACCCGCGTGGATGCCTACATGAACAGCCGTCGCCGCTGGCACGGATGGGAAGTCACGGGTTATCCCAGCGGCGCGGCCATGCCGGCAGATCTGGACTGGGACACTTGGATCGGCACTGCACCTGAGCATCCCTATGATCCCAAGCTCCACCCAGGCGACTGGCGCAGCTGGTTCGACTACGGCATGGGCGCCTTCGGCGATTGGGGTCCGCACATTCTGGATACCATTCACGAATTCCTCGATCTCGGAATGCCCGAAAAAATCACAGCCGTGAAACGCGATGGCCCCAGTGAATTCATCTTTCCCCAAGCCTCCACTGTGCGCTTCGATTTTCCGAAGCGCGGCGAGATGCCGCCCGTTGCAATTTCCTGGTATGACGGGGTGAAGAACCTCCCGCCCCGCCCCGCGGAACTGGCCGCCGATAAAAAGATCGAATCCAACGGGAAGATTATTTACAGCAAAGACCTCGTTTTCAAAGGCGGCACGCATAGCGATGCCTTACGCATCATTCCCGAAGAAAAAATGAAGGACATGGGCGACAAGCTGCCACGGATCACGGGAAAAAATTCCGACCACTACGCCAACTTTATTCTCAGCGTTCTGGGTCAGGAAAAAACACGCTCGCCATTTGATGTCGGCGCCCCGCTCACGCAAGTCTTCTGCCTTGGAGTGCTGGCCCAGCGCCTGGGTGGTGAACTGGTCTTTGATCGTGAAAAACAGCAAATCACGAACAATGCCACCGCCAACCAACTTTTGACCGGTCCGCCACCCCGCAAAGGCTGGGAGCAATTCTACAAACTGTAGAGTGTTTGCCGGTCTACAGGGTTCAAGGAACCGTAGCGGGACTGTCTTGTTGAAGCTCGCGCAATTTGAATGACAAGCAGTAGGTGTCGACTCATCAATCATGCTCGCCTTCACCCTTCGCCGCATCCTCAGCAGCATCCTTGTGCTGTGGGTCGTGGTGTCACTGACGTTCCTGCTTTCCGTTTCACAGAAGGGCGGACCGTTTGAAAAGGAGAAGATGACGGCGGAGGCGAAAGCCGAGAAAGAACGGAAGTATGAACTGGACGGTCCCAAGTGGTGGCAGCTTTTCCGCTATGAGAAGCGCTTACTGCTTAATGGCGACATGAGTGTCTCGCTGAAATACGTCAACCTCACCGTGTCCGAGATCCTTGGCCAGAAGCTGCCGAATTCCCTGATGCTCGGCGGTGCTTCGTTTCTCATCGCGTCGTTCGGCGGTGTCGCTCTTGGATTTTTTGCGGCGATGAAAAAAGGCACGTCGCTCGATGTCGGGAGCATGTTCTTGGCACTGGCGGCGATCAGCATTCCCACGTTTATCACCGGACCGTTGTTCATCGCGTGTTTTGGCTTGTGGCTCGGCTGGCTGCCGATCGGCGGGTTCGGCAGCCTGGCGCAGATCATCCTCCCATCGCTCTGTCTCGCGCTTCCGTTCCTCGCTTACGTCGCGCGGCTCACGAGGAATTCGCTGCTCGATGTCATGTCGCAAAACTACATGCGCACTGCGAAGGCGAAGGGTCTGGATGAAGCCACGGCATTGGCGCGTCATGCCCTGAAGGTGGCCATCCTGCCGGTGATCACTTACCTGGGGCCGATGGCGGCGTATGTGCTCACCGGTTCGTTTGTCATCGAAAGCGTCTTTAATATTTCCGGTGTCGGCAGCGTGTTCGTCAACGCCATTCAGAACCGCGACAGTTTCCTGCTGACCGGCGCGGTGATCGTGTATTCCGCGCTCATCGTATTCTTCAACTTCATCGTGGACGTGCTCTACACGTTCCTCGACAAGCGCATCCAGCTCCATGCCTGAAGCAAGCTCCAGCCGCTGGACTGGATCGCCGCCGAATGGCTGGCAGGTGTTGCGGCGCAATCGCTTGGCTATGTTCTCGCTGTGGTTTGTCGTAGCCGTGGCGTTGTTCGCGGTCATCACGCCCTTCTGCCTTAGTGAAGCGACAAAAAATGTCGGGGTCACAACGTTTCAGCCGCCGGCCTGGTGTGAGGGTGGAAGCTGGAATCATTGGCTCGGGACGGATGCCAACGGACGCGACCTGTTTTATCAGATCGCCGTGGGTGCGCAGGTGAGTCTCGGTGTTGGTCTGATCGGTGCGTTGATCAGTCTCATAATCGGTGGCGTGTATGGCATGATCAGCGGTTACGCCGGGGGACGCGTGGATGGCGCGATGATGCGGTTCGTGGATATCCTGAACTCGGTGCCGAGCTTGCTGTTCGTGATGATTTTTATTTCGGCGTTCGACGGATATTTCAAGGACGCGCTCGATGCGACGCGGCTCTGGGCACAGGGGCAGGGATGGGGATGGCTCGTTAAGTTGTCGGGCGCGCTCATTCCGTATTCGCGCATCGGCATTTTGGTATTGTCGCTCGGCTTTGTGCAATGGCTCACGATGGCGCGCATCGTGCGGGGACAGGTGCTGGTGTTGAAAGAATTGGCCTTTGTCACCGCCAGCCGGGCTATGGGGCAGTATTGGTGGGGCGTTTTATGGAAACATCTCTGGCCCAATCTGAGCACCATCGTGCTGACTTATCTCACGCTCACCATTCCCGCCGTGATCCTCAATGAAAGTTTTCTCAGCTTTCTCGGTCTGGGCATCGAAGATCCTGCCTCGAGCTGGGGCTCGCTATTGAAAGAGGGCGCGCAGGTGATCAATCCGCTGGAGAGCAAATGGTGGCTGCTGGCATTTCCCGCCGCGCTGATGTCAGCGTCGCTGCTGGCTTTGAATTTTCTGGGCGACGGCTTGAGGGATGCGTTCGATCCACGGAGTAATGATTGATTTTATTTTTCATTTCAAACATTTCGCGAGCAATGACATTGACAAGCAGCGCAGTCACCTTGAAGTTTTCTTCCGTCAACACCAGACGGCATGGCTTCCAAAGCAAAGCACCAGAAAAACTCAGCGGCCAGCAGTGACGGCCTTGTAACTAGGCTGTGCTCGATCAACACCAGCGGGCTGGTCTTTCTGGCAGCGAGCCGGCTCGAGGTTTCCTCAGATGTGACGCTGGCGGTGCAGACGAGCGCGCCGGGCTTGTCTCATGAATGGGAAGTGCATGGCTGGGTGGTGGACTGTCGCATCGCTCGCTGCCGCGACGGACTTCGCTACAAGGTGACGCTGATGTTTCATGATCTTCCCGCAGGACTGCGGAGCATTCTAAGGGCGGAATGTGCAGCCCGATCACAGAGCTTCCCGCCTTTGCGCCACGCGCCCAATTTCGGGATGAACTGAGCTGCACCCGTGTTCCTGGGCAGTTTTCCTCATGAGTTTCGCCAGCAATAACGGCCACCGTGCGCATGATAGCGCGCTGCTGGCAAGGAGATGGGCGGTCTTGGCGAAGCGTAGCGGAATGGAGTGGAGGAAATTCGCCGCGGCGGGAGATTTTCCGATTCATGCCGCAGAATCACCTGATGCGCGAACTGACAGGCGCGCGACGATTTATTTTTCTGCCGGCGTGCATGGCGACGAGGCGGCTGCGCCGTGGGGTCTGCTCGAATGGGCGGAAGACAATATAGAGTTGCTCCGCGCGCATCGTTTCCTGATTTTTCCATGCCTCAATCCACATGGCATTGCCAATAATACACGGGTGGACCAGCGCGGGGTGGACATCAACCGCACCTTCAATAACATCCGCGAGCCGCTCATTGCAGCATGGCGCAAGGTGGTTGGCGAGCGCGAGATCTCGCTGGCCCTTTGTTTGCACGAGGATTATGACGCACAGGGCTGCTACACTTATGAATTGCGACGCAAGCCCGGCACGCTCAGCCCGAAAGTGCTGCATGATTGTTCAAAGATAATTCCGCCGGACACACGAGGGAAAATCGACGGGCGCACTATGAAGAATGGACACTTTCTTCGTCGCGGAAATTTTGATCTTCCGAACCTGCCAGGATTGCCAGAAGCGATTGTGCTCCATCAACTGGGCGCGGAGGTCACGCTCACGTTTGAGTCGCCTTCGGAGTTCTCATTGCTGGATCGCATTGCGGTGCAGAAGGAATTTATCCGATCCGCGCTGAACCATGAACTGGGTATCTAGCATTTTAGCAGTGGTGCTCGCTTGTGCACTGGTGTCCTGCGCGCATGTTCCGCATTCGAAAGTCATGCCGATGCTTGGAAAGGAAACATGGCGCAGTTACGACGGCAAGGAGATGCCTTGGCGGGCGCACGATGTGTCTGCCGGAACACCGCTTCGGGCGGTGTTGATCACCTTGCATGGACTGAGCGGAGCGGCCTCGGATTTCTGGATGCTCAATGATACGCTTCCTCAGCGTGGCATTGCTGTGTGCGGACTCGAACTGAGGGGGATGGGGAATGATCCTGATTTGAAGAGGCGAGGGGATATCAATTCAGCCGGAGTGTGGGAAAACGATTTATTCATCTTTCACCAGCTCGTTCGCGCACGGCATCCCGGCGTGCCCGTTTACTGGTATGGCGAGAGCCTGGGATCACTGATCGCATTGCATGCTCAGGCGAATCTGATGTCGGATCGCGGTCTGCATCTGCGTCCGGCGGGATTGATTTTTTCCTCGCCGGTCGCTGGTTTCAAGATGAAGCCGGGTCCACTGAACCTAATGGCCATTCATACTGCGATGACTCTGATGCCCTGGAAGAAAGTGAATGTGGAGAAGTTGGCGGGTGTGAAGGACGCGGACATCCGCGTCACCGCGAACACCACGCACGAGGGCCGGATGGCAGTGACGCCGCACTACGTGCCGGAATTTACGCTGCGGCTGCTGCGGGAGATCGAAGGCATGACACGAAGGAATCCGGCCGCGCTGCATGGAGTGCAGCATCCGCTGCTGATGCTGGCGACTCCGAACGACGTCATCTCTTCCCGGGAGCAGGTGCAGACTTATTTTGATAGCGTGTCGTCAGGTGACAAGACGATCCGCTGGTATGAAAAGTCGTATCATTTGCTATTGCACGACGTCCAGCGCGAAGAGGTGCTGCGGGATGTGACCAAGTGGCTGGAGGCGCACATCGCTGGGAAAAGCCTTGCGGCAGCAGCGGGGCGTCGCTAAGGATTCTGCCATCATGCGCCGCTTTGCTCGCTACATGCTCGTGCTGGCCCTTTCGCTTTCGATCGGGTTGCAGTGGGCCGTGGTTCAGGGGGCGGCGTGGGTGGGCATGGTCTTGACCTACTCGCAGGAGACCTCGATCTCCGAGTCGTTGACCACGATCATCGATGGCAGCCGTCCCTGTGAAATGTGCAAGGCCGCCCAGCAGGGCGAGTCCAGGCAGAAGAAGCAGAATTCTGAAAAGCCGCAGAACACGCTGGTGCTGGCCGCGCCGGAGACCGAGCCTTTTATTTTTGCGCACCATGTTCCGGCTGATGAGCCGGGTTGTGCGTGGTCGGTGATCCGGCGGTCGCAACCGCCATCCTTGCCGCCACCCAAGGCGGCCTGAGTGATCATTTGATTCCCCCGCGCCGCTGCGCGGGTTTGTCAGGTCGTGTTTCGCGCTCATGGCCGAAACTCAGGCGTCCTGGCGTTCATCTGCGCTGATTCGCGTTCTCAATTTCCAACACAAAAACTTTAACTTCATGAAACCATCATTTTCCAAAGCTTTCCTTTTCATCAACTTCATCGCCCTGTCACTTCAGGCCCCCGTTTCCGGGTGTGATTTTTGCGCCTTCCCGACACCGGACATCATTGATATTACGAACTGCCACAAGGGGGGCTTCTATCTCAATGTCGCGGAGCAGTTCACTCATTATGGCGATCTGCGCAGCAACGGGTCGAAGGTGGAGAACCCGACGGGCCAATACATGAACAGTTCCATTTCGCACGCGGTGCTGGGCGGCACGCTGCTGGACAACCGTCTCGCGCTGCAACTGAACGTGCCGATCATCGCGCGCCAGTTCAAGCGTCCGGATGGAGACGAGATTAAACATGGCACGGTGTCGGGCTTCGGCGATCTATCGCTGATGGCCGGCTGGACGGTCTTCCGCACCCAGTGTCCCTGCTGCGTGTCGGGGGACGGCGCGGGAAAAAATGCGAAGGCCGTGATGAAGGCGTGTGACTCGGACTTTGCCACGTCACTTAATCTTCTGGCTGGCATCAAGTTTCCGACGGGAAATAGCAGCCAACTGAAGAAAGAGGGGGAGGAGGGGCACGAGCACGGGAGCGGACATGAGGTCGGGCATGACGACCATGAAGAGCCGGTCAGCGGCATTCACGGGCATGATTTGGCGCTGGGGTCGGGGTCGTGGGACGGTGTCTTTGGATTCGAGTTCTTCAGTCGCTACAAGAGGATGTTTCTCCAGACGGAGATGCAGTATGCGGTTCGCGGCGAGGGATCCTATGCCTATCGTTATGCCAACCAGATCTCGTGGAGCGGCGGGCCTGGCGTATATATTAAGCGCAACCAGAACTGCTCAATCGCCTTGCAGGCGGTGATCGCCGGAGAATCAAAGGGCCTGGACACTTTTCGGGGTGAGGCGGTCACGGACTCAGGGCTGACATCCCTCTATGTCGGGTCACGGGTGCTGGCCTCGCTTGGTTCCTGGACGTTCGACGTGATTGGCGACCTGCCGGTTGTGATGAACAACACACAACTCCAAGCCACGCCGAGCTACCGCATCCGGGCGGGCGTGACCTATAATTTTTAGGGCATTTGTCATCATTGCGTGGCCGCATTCTTATGAACGCGGCCACGTATTATTCGCCTGCCTCCGGCGCGCTAGATGGCTGTTCCGCCGGCAGACCGGTGAACGGTTTGTCTTCCGGGCGCAGCACGACGATTTCGCCAAGCGTTTTCGTTTGCTCGATTTCAAGGAAGTGAAGTTTGATCAACTCAAGGATGGCCAGGAAAGTCACGATCACCTCGCTGCGGCTGGAGGCTTCAGTGAACAGTTCTTCAAAGCGCATCCGTCCACCTACGGGCACGTGGCCGAGCAGAAAGTCGATCTTGTCGCTCACCGTCCAGCGGTCGTCCACGATCTCGCGGAGCGAATGCGTGTCGTCGAAGCGCTTGAGCACCTTTTGGAACGCGCGGATGAGATCGAAGATGCCGGTCTGCAGCGGGGTGCTGGGCGGCACGCTGAGATCGGGCAGTTCCGGAGTGGCCGCGTAAAACTCAGCACCTTCAGCGTCGCGAACTTGGAGAAACTGCGCGACATCCTTGAATTTTTTATACTCCACGAGCTGTCGGATCAGTTCCCAGCGTGGATCGTCCTCCTCTGCGTCATCTTCCGGCGGCTGCTGGCTCACGGGAAGCAAGGTGCGACTCTTGATATACATGAGGTTCGCCGCCATGACGATGAACTCGCTTGCCACCTCGATGTTGAGCATTTGGAAGGTGTTGAGGTAGTCGAGATACTGGCTCGTGATGCGTTCCAGTGAAACGTCGTAGATGTCTATCTCATCTTTTTTGATGAGATAGAGCAGCAGGTCGAGCGGCCCCTCGAAGATTTCGAGTTTGACCTTGTAGTCTTTGTCCGTGGTTTCCACCCGTGGAGATAGCGGTTCCAACCGCAGACTTCAAGCTGCAATGCGGATACGTAATTGCCAATTTATAAGCTCACTTCAGGGAGGGGGTTGAACGAGACTCATATTGATCCCAGCCCGAATTCCATTTCACCGTCTCAAGCCCTGCAAAAACCGTGACCAACACCACCGAAGTCAATCAGAACGTGCTCACCTGCAAGAGCAACGCCCTCTTGACAGTCCGGTCGTGTCAGTGGAAGCATTCCATAATTATACGTCATTCTTGGCAGGCCCATTTTCGCATTTTCATTATTCATTGCGATCTTTCAATTTGAGATGTGAATATGATTAGCAAATCAATTATTGCGATTTGCACGTTGACACTTGCGGCATGCAACTATCACACCACTGCGACGGGAGTGAAGACCGACTACCGGCCAGGTGGAGTTTACAACCTTCAACGGGATGTCTATCTCTGGAATGACGGTGACACCTTGTTCCCATCAATTGATAATCCCCGCTATTTTCTTTACTCGAGCGCTGAAAATCAAACTGTTGCAATGATCCCAAAAGGAGGTCGAATCCAATTCAAAAAAATCGTGTGTGAGCATCGGGCATTGGTGGGAACACGGTTTCACCCGGTGGGAGTTTTACTCGATCCTCCGCATACCGGAACTCCGGTCATGGTGCACTACATTTCACAAAATGAGGACGCAGCCGATCCTTCAATAGGCGGGCGATTTGTAAATCCATCGTTTCTAAGGCTTGAGCGCAATTTACCGAAGGCTTCCCCGAAGTCTGAATAGACAATGCTTTTGCGCAAAATGTCCGTCCCTTGGTTAATGCAACATTTAATCATGAAGAATCGAAATTCTATCTTGGTTGCCTTTGGATTGCTCGCCGTATTTCCATTTGCCGTGGCGGGAGATGCCGGAACGACCCGTGGCATCATTGAGATCAGCAAACAAGAGCGACCGACGGATGCGGTCATCCTTGTCGGTTCGGACGGTTACCATCTCATCCCAGAGGGTGGAAAACCCACCAAGTGGACCTTCGTGGACGGGATACTCACCGCCTCCCCGGACTGGGACAGCGTCTTCACCGAGGAGAGTTACCGGGATTTCCGCATGCATGTGGAGTTCAATATCAATGTGGTGAAGGACGCTAAAGATCCTGAAAGCGACGGCAACTCCGGCGTCTACATTCAGCGGCGTTACGAGATTCAGATTCTCAACTCATTCGGGGTGCCCGAGCCGGATTACAAGCCCAGCTACTGTGGGAGCATTTACCGACAGAAAAAGCCGGACCGACTTGTCTGCAAAAAGGCGGGCGAGTGGCAGAGCTATGACATCGCCTTCCGGGCGGCCCGCTTCGAGAATAGTAAGAAGACCGAGAACGCCCGCATTACCGTCTATCAGAACGGTGAATTGATCCACGACGATTATTCCATCACCGGCAAGACCGGGGCAGGGGAGAAGGAAGGACCCGAGCCCCGGCCCATAATGCTGCAGGGACACCATAATCCGGTGTGCTTTCGCAACGTTTGGATCCAGAAGTTATCACTCGACGCGAAAGAGGTGAAACCAGCAGGCAAGCCAGGAGAATAACACGGGCTTCCAGCCTGTGTTTGTTTGTCATTTGCTTTATCCGACACCTTGAGCGGCGTTGCCGTTACGGCCGTCGGATCACGATTGGTTCTGCTGCTTTGCTGTGTGGTTGGCTCGTGCGATCTCGCGGGCGGCGGAGACAATGTGTGTGCAGGCTTCAACGCAAATCAAGGGCAGATCGCCTTCAGTCGGTGTCTCGGGCGGCAGTTTTTCAGGCTTTAGCAAGTGCAGCGGCTGGGTCTCATTCAGGCGCCAGGTGATGCGGCGCAGGCATTTCGTTTTCGCATCACATTCGCAAGCCACCATGCGCTGAGCGTCGTCGTCGCTGATGGAATTTGCGAACCGATACATCCCGGTCTGTCGCCCGAGGGTTTCGCGCAGGTGCACCGGGTGCAGCGTGCCATTCTGAAAATGCCGCAGCAAACCGAGTGCGCCGGGATAAATAAAGTCCATCGCCAGCCGGACTTCATCGTCGTTTGCGATTTGCAGAAGCCAGCCGCGCTTCAGAGTGGGGGCCGTCTTCAGCGGGCGGAAATTCCCGGCATCGTCGTAAAGTGCGATGTCGCGTGCCTCCGTGGCAGAAGAATATTTTTTCAATCCTGGTTCACCAGCAATATCCGCAATGTGATGCAGCATCCATCCGTGTTGCGGGTCACGCTCGCAGCGAATCTGCCCGATGGTGAAGTCCTGCTCCGGCAATTCAATTTCGACGTTGGATGTTGGATGTTCGTTGTTGGATGTTCCGTGTTTCACATCAAAATCCCGCACCTGATCGAGGATCACGTTCACCATCAGCGGGTCGGTGCCGATGGCGCTGCTGTAGTAGAGATTCCTGCCGCGCAGGTGATGGGGATTCTGCCGAAAAACACTATTTTGACTGGCTGCCGCGGCTGGCTCTGATTCCATTCCGAGCAGGACGGGGATATCCTGGTAACTATGCAAGCCATCGGCGATGAAGAATGGGACCACCACGACATTGGCTGCCGCAGAAAGCTTGTCCCAGTCATTCACCAACGGTGCTTCTTCCATGTAGGCATCGAGCACTTCGGCAAAACCGTGGCCGCCCTCGCTAATGAACGCGACTTGGGACTCGATGGCCCTGCGCGATTGTTCGTTCAAGCTGGTGCCGTGGCCGACGATCACGAGGCTGGTCTCGTTTCTCGGCACGCCCGGCGCGACTTCACCGGCGCGATGCAGCAGCAGCTTGGTCATTGTCGGATGAATGCCAACGGGATCGCAATAATAGATCGTTCGTCCGTCGAGCTGAGTCACCGGGCCGTCGAGCCGCAGTTCGCGCGGCAGCACTTCGCGTGTGAAATAGCCTTCGCTGATG
>JANNQW010000145.1:0-4026 GCA_031400955.1 Verrucomicrobiota bacterium | reverse complement strand
CGCACGAAAGACGGATTCAGCATCCTGAGCGACCGCTTGCGCATCGCCGTCGAACAACGCCTGGAAAAACAGGAACAGGTCATTCTTTTTCTCAACCGCCGCGGTTTCAATACCGCCCTTACCTGCCTAAAATGCGGCGAGACCGCGAACTGCCCCGACTGCAGCGTCGCGCTCACATTCCACAAGACAGACAACCGCCTCGTCTGTCATGTCTGCGGCACCCGCCAACTCCCGCCCTCGAAGTGCAAGGCTTGTGGCGACCCCTCCATCCGCTTTGGTGGCTACGGCACTGAACGAGCCGAGGAAACCATCCGCGCACTGTTCAAAACCGCCCGCATCGCCCGCGTGGACACCGACACCATGCAGCGCAAGAACCAGCTCCGCGACACGCTGCGCGCATTCCGTTCGCAGAAACTCGACATCCTCATCGGCACTCAGATGATCGCCAAAGGCCTCGACTTCCCCAACGTCACCCTGGTGGGCGTGCTCAATGCCGATCTCGCGCTCAACCTCCCGGATTTCCGCGCCGCCGAACGCACTTTTCAGTTATTGACCCAGGTCGCCGGCCGCTCCGGTCGCGGTGAAACCAAAGGCGAAGTCTTCATCCAGACTTATGCGCCGCACAGTCCCGCCGTGCAATTCGCGCGTCATGCCGATTATGAAGGCTACGCCGAACAGGAACTGGAGCAGCGTAAACAATTCCATTATCCCCCGTTCACCCACGTCGTCCTCATCGGCTGTCGCAGCAAACAACAGACGCTTGCGGAGTTTACTCTGCAATCATTCGCCACGCGCGTGAAAGAGAAGTTGCCGCCAGAAACTCATCACGGTGAAGTCTGTCCCAGCCCGCTGACCAAGGCCCACGGCCAATTCCGTTTCCAATGGCTCCTGCGCACTGCCAGAGTCCGGCCCTTGCTGGCACACATCCAGTCCGTGCTCTCCACCATGACCTTGCCGGAAGACATCATCCTGACCTGGGATGTGGATGCCATGAGCTTGATGTAGTGACGGCCGGACGTCCTCACTGAAATGAAACTTGAGCGCTCATGTTCGCGTGAGGTTCAATCGTGGACGAAATGAAGCAACCTGGACGTTGCAAGGCGAATGCTCGCCAGGGGCGGTGAATTTCCAATGGCGATGCCCAAGATATGCTCGGTATTCCTCGGGAAACTGCATTGACTTCATGACCTCGAAATTGTATTCTTATCCCTAATCGAACAAAATGAGAATTGCGGCTCGCCCCCCGAGCCACTTTTACAGGATAAACGTCGACCTGGTTCGATGAGTTGAGCGCGCATCATGAAATTCACCCTCCGGCACCATCGACTTTGCGTCGGCTCGCTGGCCGCAGTCGCGCTTTGCAGCCTGCTGGCCGGTTGCCATGGAGCCCGCACGCAGGGCGAAATTTTATCGCGGGAGAAAGTGCAGGCCGTGCTGCGAAAGTATCGCCCGGACGGTTCCGCGCCTGCGCTGCCGAAGCTGGTGAACGGCGGATCAGCGGAGACCTTTGTCCGCGTGGCAATCTATAACCATCCGCAGGTCGAGGCGGCGTATTACGAATGGCTGGCGTCGGTGGAGAAGATCACACGCGAGCGTTCGCTGCCGGACCTGCGACTGACGTTTGAAGCGGACATCTCCAAGATGATCATGGCAGTGATGCCGGGACTGATGATGGATTTCCCGGGGCCGGGCAAACTTCGCGCGGCGGCGGATGTGGCGACGACAGAGAGTGGGATGAAGTATTTCCAATTCGAGGCGGCGGTGCTGCAAGTGGCCTACGGTTTCAAGAAAGCCTGGTATGATCTCCGGCTCGTGGATGAGCGCATCCGCGTGAACCAGGAGATGGTGTCGCTGCTGGAAGACCTGGAGAAGCAGGCGCAATCGCTTACGGAGGTGGGGAAGGGCACGTTGCAGGATCTGCTGCGCACTCAGATCGAGAAGGAGCGGCTGCAAAACGAACTGACGAATCTGCGCGATTCTCGGCAGTCGTTCGCGACGCAGTTCAAAGCTGCGCTCGGACTCGGCACGGGCGATTCGACACCGCCGCTGCCACGGACGCTGGCGTCGTCGGCGCTCTCCATGAGCGGGGACCGGATTCTAACGATGGCGCTGTCGAGGAATCCGCGATTGAAGGCAATGGAAGCCGATGTGCGGCGTGCGGAGGCGACGATGGTGCTGGCAGGGAAGTCGCGCATTCCGGATTTCGCACTGGGTGTGGAGGCTGATGTGAAAGCATCGCCGATGTTTGTGCGGCCCTCCGGCAGCATCACGCTGCCCATCTGGCGCGACAAGATCGCGGCGGAGATCGCTGGTGCCCGCAATTTGGAGGGAGCATCCCGAGCACGTTTCTCGAATGAACGACTTACGCTGACCGTGGATGTGGCGATGAAGAGCTATCAGTATCGCGAAAGCACCCGGCTGCTGGCACTGCTGCAAAACAGCCTGCTGCCGAAGGCGAAGCAGTCGCTCGATGTGGCGCGTTCGGGCTATTCCACTGGCAGCACGGATTTCATCAACCTGATCGATGCGCAGCGCACGCTGCTGGAGTTCCGTCTGGCCGAGGTCGAGGCGCGCATCAAGCGCGAGCTGGCGCTGGCCGATCTGTCACTGCAAGTCATGGGTGTGCCGCCGTCCGGCGCTCCTTTTCTCGATTCATCAAGGAGGTAACATCATGTCCGCTTCATCCATCCAACGCATCTTGTTCGCCGGCATCGCGGCGGCTCTCATGTTTGTCAGTTTGAGTTGCGATGATGCCGGAGCGCCGGCTCCAGCGGGTCAGGTCTGGACCTGCTCCATGCATCCGCAGGTGCGGCTGCCGAAGTCGGGCAAGTGCCCGATCTGCTCCATGCCGCTGATTCTCACCAAAGCCGCGGCACCAGCGCCGAAGAAGGAAGGTCAGGCGAGCGAGGCACCGGAGGCCATGCTCACGCTGTCCGAACACGCCCGCGCCATGGCGAGCGTGGAAACCATTCCCGTGCAGCGCCGCCAGATCACGCATGAAATTCGCGCGGTCGGCAAGGTGCAGTACAACGAGTCCGCGCTCGCAGTGATCAACAGCCGCGTCGAGGGTTACATCGAAAAGCTCTATGTGGACTTCACCGGCGTGCAGGTGAAGAAAGGCGACCATCTGGTGGAGATCTACAGCCCCGACCTGCTGGTAGCCCAACAAGAATTGCTCGTCGCGCTCGATGGCCAGCGCAACATCAGCCTCGTCGACTCCGCCAAGCGCAAACTGCTGCTCTGGGGTCTCACGCAGGTGCAGGTGGACGACCTGGTGCGCGACAAGAAAGTCAGCGACCGCATCACGCTCTTCTCGCCGATTCACGGAACGGTCACGGAGAAGATGGTCGTGCAGAAGCAGATGGTGAAGCCGGGCGAGATGCTTTACCGACTCGCGAACCTCGAATCGGTCTGGGTCTATCTCGACATCTACGAATACGAACTGCCCTGGGTGCAATACGGTCAGAGTGCCGAAATCAAATCGGAGGCAGTTCCCGGCGAAACGTTCACGGGCCGCGTCTGGTTCATCAGCCCGGTGGTGAACGAGGAAACGCGCACGGTCAAAGTGTTGCTCAACATCGGCAATGCCGAACAGAAGCTGAAGCCAGGCATGTTCGTGAGCGCGGTCATTCGCGCGGAGCTTCTGGCGGATGGCAAGCTAGCGCCCACCGGCGTCGAAGGTCAGTGGAGTTGTCCAATGCACCCGCTCGTACTGGAACAGCAAGCCGGCCAATGCCCGGTTTGCAAAATGGCGCTCGTGCAGATTCCCGGCAAGCCCGCGAGCGCTAAGCCGAAAGGCGGCCAACTTCTCCTCGCTGTGCCGGTGACCGCCGTGCTCGACAGCGGCGTGCGCAAACTCGTGTATGTCGAGAAGAGCAAAGGCCAGTTTGCTGCGGTGGAGATTGTAACCGGCCCGCGCACCGACAATTCCTATCCGGTGCTGAGCGGACTGAGCGAAGGCGACAAGGTGGTCACGCGCGGGAATTTTCTCCTCGACATACACGAGCTTGCGCACGCCGCTGTCGA
>JANNQW010000144.1:0-6316 GCA_031400955.1 Verrucomicrobiota bacterium | reverse complement strand
CTTATGTCATCACGGTTTCTGAAACCACGATGTCGGATGCGACTTGGAAGCCTGTGGTGGAGAAGTTGCAGTCCAAACATCACGCCACTGTGCTGACATGGAAACAATCTCCCGATGAAACTCTCCACGGCCTCCAGAAGGCCATGCCTCGTTACACTTGTTTCGTCGCCACGCCGGGGGAAGCCACGCGCGCATTCGTGCAGCAGGTCCACCGTCTGACCCGACGTTTGGATGGCGATCCCTACACGGACACCATGTGGGGTATTTTGACCGGGTTTGATGCCGCAAACGCTCTCGCGATTGCGAGTGAATCGGCACCGCTCATTATACGCAAGGTTGGCTCCGGGACGGAATTGGCGATGGATCGCGTGGAATCCGGGACCTGGTATTGCGAACTGCGGAAGGGTCACATGGTGCATCAGGAAAAAGGAGGCGCACCCGTCCCGGAAACCGTCCCACAGGATACCACCAAAGCCTTGGTCGATCTCATGAACAACACTGCGCCCGATCTCTGGGTGACTTCTGGTCACGCTACTGAACGAGATTGGATGATTGGTTACACTTACAGGAATGGTTTCTGGAAAAGCAAGGCGGGGCAATTATTTGGGGAGAATACGAGCGGTGTGCGTTTTGATGTGCACAGTCCGAATCCAAAAGTTTACCTGCCGATAGGAAATTGCCTGATGGGGCACATTGATGGTCCCGACGCCATGGCGCTGGCCTATATGAAAAGTGCCACCGTGCGGCAGATGGCCGGTTATGTGCTGCCGACCTGGTATGGCTATCAGGGTTGGGGGTTGTTGGATTATTTTGTGGAACAACCGGGTCGTTTCAATCTGACGGAAGCCTTTCATGCGAACAACCTGGCCTTGGTGCATCGGTTGCTGATCAATTTCCCGGGATCGGAACAAATCGAAGCGGTGGATGAGAGAGGGCGCAGTCTCAAGGGGAGCATCGAGCCCAAACCTTCGGAATCAGCCGTCCGGAATAGGTTGACGAAGAAGGATCTCGCCGGACTGCTCTTTGACAGGGACAATGTGGCCTTCTATGGAGATCCCGCCTGGATGGCACGCATGGCTCCCGGAAAACTGAATTGGGAGCAGCAGCTCAAGATTGACGTCGCCGGAAAACATACCCTGACGATCACGCCCAAGGCGGGAGCAGCAACCTGGGCCACCTTGAATAACAATGGATCTCAACGCGGGGGGCGGCCCGTCATTCAGTTTTTACCGGAGCGGATTGATCCAACAAAAATCAAGATAACAGCCGGCAATGATCTTCAGGCGGTGATTGCGGATGATTTCATCCTGATCCCCTCCCCGGCCAATGCCGAATCCCCCACCATCTTGGAATTCACCACGCGATAATGTAAGCTGCGCCAGCCAGATTAGTGCTTTTCTTCGTTCAACGCCGTCCAGACGCGATCGATGGCGGCACGCAGGATCCAAGCACGCTGGCGGATGGAATCTTCTGCACGAGCTTCTTGGAGAGAAGCCTTCAGTTGCTTGCGGAATCCCTCGGGAAGACTCGCCATGTTGCAGAGAGCTTCGCAGGTGATTTCATACATGACCGCGCATCCTTCCACCTCGCCTTTGTTAAATAGAGGCACTCCAGTCTTGATGGCCAGTTCAATCAAAGCAACAGGGCTCTGCGGTTCAGCGATTTTACTGACAGGAATGAGCACCTGATCGATGACATGAATGATGCCATTAGAAGCTGGAATGTCTGCTTTAATCAAAGTGGCGGCACCTACCCTGACGCGGCCATCTTCAAAGCGAATGGTAACCTTGGAACCTTGCAAAGTGGCCGCCTCACGAAGATCCAAAGCTTTTGCCAGGGGAACCTGCCCGGCTATCACATGATATTTCAAGATCTCCACCAACTTGGCGCGATTTTCTGGTTTCAAAAGTGATTCTACCGTGCCCGCCTTTAGCTTGGCGAAGGCTTCATCGGTAGGAGCGAAGACCGTGAAGGGGCCTTTGCCTGCCAGCACACCAGCCAGTTCAGCCGACGTGGCCGCCGCCAGCAAAGTTTTGAATCCACCGGCCGCTTGGGCCACATCGACAATGGTTTTCCCACTGGCAACCGCCGCTACCGGAGTCTCGTCTGAAGTGGCTTTCACTGAGGCAATCTCCAACTCGAAGGTGCCTGCTTTCTTGTCGGCCAACGTAAAACCAAAGGAAGTGACGGCTGCTGGATCAAGCGGCTTGATGGAAAGTTCGCGTCCGAAGGCTTGCAAATTGAATTCAGTTAGCGGAACCCGAATTTCCTTCCACTCACCAGCAGTGGTGGGCAAGTAAGCACGGTAGGAACTGGCGGCCATTTGACCTTTGACCCGCAGATCTATCCAATAGGTTCGTCCGTCGCCCCGAGCCTTCACCACGAGGGCTGATGTGCCGGATAGATCAAGCTCGGACTGCTTGGTGCGGATGGAGGCAAAGCCGCCATTATTCTCCAGCGAAATTTCTCCGCGAAAAATCAACGTGCCTTGATCAGAGCGGGTAAATCCACCTTTAGAAATGCCACCCATGACCTCATCGTTCACGGATGTCCATGTTTTTAGAGATTCCTCGTTTTCGAACGAAACAATGCTTTTCTCTGCAGCCAGAACTGAGGCTTGAGCCAGGAGCGCTGTGAGAACAAAGGCATGGAGGCCGGAACGTTTAGGATGTGAGATCTTGGCGAACATGGGTTTGATGGTTGAATTAAAATGGCAGTCTGGGTGTATAACGTTCTTAAACCACTGCTGGATGCCTGCAACGTGCTAAATCTCGACGCGTGGGTTCACCGTTGATTGCGGCGCAACCTCAGGATCCCTTCATGCGTATCGAACTCCATGCCCATCGTCACGCGCCGCACCCGGCTGGCCTCTAATCTCACCATGCGCTACTCCCATACAACCCCAAGCTTCCTTGTCACCCTCGGCGTCCTGGCATTCGCCATTTCGCTTCCCGCTGCCACCTTTGCTCCGTCCCCCTCCGTGCTCAAGGAAGATGGCGCGAACTTCGTCCGCGTAGGGCAGACCACCTTCCGCTGGAAGGCCGTCGTGAAAATTTACGATATCGCCCTGCACCTCGGCGCCGGTCAGGGAAGGTCAGAGGCCCTTGCTGATGTTCCCATGCGTCTGGAACTCGTTTATCACCGCCCATTCGCAGCCTCTGAAATCATCAAGGGAGGAGACGCGCTCCTGCGCCGCAACGTGAACAGAGCCGCTTTCGACAGACTCGCCCTCCGGTTGGCGGAGTTCAACCGGGCCTATGTCAATGTGAAGCCGGGAGACACCTACTCCATTACTTATGTGCCGGGTCGCGGCACAACCTTGCGATTGAACGGCAATGCTCTCGCCACCATTCCGGGTTACGATTTCGCGGCCTCTTACTTTAGGATCTGGCTCGGGGACGAGCCCATGAGCAGCAAGCTCCGCGACGATCTCCTTGGTCGCTGAGTGGTTTGCCCGGGAAAGCAAATTCCTGCTGGCAGCCCAAGTAACATTTACGGATCCACCCGCTGCGGCACTTTCACGAAGCGTGAAGCATCGTAGCCTTGGGACTCCAGGCGACGCAGAATGCTGGCATACGTTGCTGCTTTGAGAGCCGTCTTGCGGCTAAGCACCCAACCGAGCTTGCGGTTGGGATAGCCGATTGTCGCCCACTGATAGGCGGGGTCGAGATCGATGACCAGAAAGGGCACGCGGAACGGCCAGACGAACTGGACACGCCATTCGGCATTGGACTGACGATTCTTCACCCAGGCGATACCCTTCCATTCCTCCAACGGGGCATCGAGATTTCCACGGCGAAAGAGAAAGCTGTTGTCGATTCGTCCGTCCGCGCGCAGCGCGTAGCGATCCAGCGTGCCCACCTTCCCCTTTTCCAGTGCATACGGGATGTGAGCGAAGACATACCAGTCGCCCATGAAACGGGGTAGATCGAGATGCGGGACTGTTTTAAGCATGGCTTGCTTCGAGGGCGCGGCACAAGCTCCCAGCAGAATCATCAGTGAAAGGCCGGCAATTAAACGTGTCATGCCAACCCATCGCCCAGATGGTTGCTGCAAGCAACTCATCCCAGTAGACGCACGTTTCACCTTATTTGACCCATTTGTGGTATTGCTAAATGCTCCCGGATTCACAGAGAAGGAACTCGCATCACTGAATCACAGCAGGCTGCCCGGCTATTCCACGTGCTTGTGCATCTTCTTGGGACTCACAAAGGTAAACCGCCTTCAGGCACTCGGTGCAGACGTGAATCCTCGACTCCCCGGACGGGGACAGTTTTTCCCAGTCCTTGGGACATGCGGAATTCTCGCAGTGCAAAATTTCAGTCATGATCAGCAAAAATAGATTAAATCGGTGCACGAGCAACTCTTCGTGGAGCCAGCGCAAAATCGTCAACGGTGCAGCCTGAACGGGGACTTTGAGTAAAAAATGGCTTCATGATCCCGTCATCGCAGGCTCGGAAAAATGATTATGATGGGCTGGCGCCTAAGACACCAGCCCATCACAGAGGGTTATTCAAGGAAGGAGAACGGTGTCGATAACGTGAATGACGCCATTACTTGCAGCAATGTCCGTCTTTACCACATTGGCGACACCGACTGTTACCTTGCCGGCGTCAACCTTGATGGCCACACTCTTGCCGTTGACGGTCTTTGGATCGGAGGTTTTCACATCCGCGGCCATGACTTTCCCGGACAACACGTGGTAGGTCAGAATGGCCGTTAGCTTGTCTTTGTTCTCGGGCAACAGCAGGCTTTCCACCGTGCCAGCGGGAAGTTTTGCGAAGGCTTCATCGGTGGGCGCGAAGACCGTGAACGGCCCCTTGCTGTTCAAGGTGTCCACCAGTCCGGCAGCTTTCAACGCTGCGACCAGCGTGGTAAATTGTCCGGCGCCTGCGGCGACGTCAACAATGGTTTTCTCATCGGATGCGGTGAGACTGTTTGGGATGATGGCCAGCGCCGCAGCAAAGGCTGCAGCAATAAATGATGTTCTTTTCATGGTATTAGGTTTTGTGTTTTTTTGACTGAGTTGCGGAAGCTAGGATTAGCTCCCGTGAAAAATACAAACGGTTGAAGCTCACCGCTGGGTGCCAGGATTATTTTTTATAATTCACTCCGGGCCAGCATCCGCCTGGCGGTGCTGTGCGTTCAGCGCACCCCTGACTCTTCGGTATCAGTCCGCAGTCGGCGCGGACTCAGCGCACCCATTAGCCTTTGCGCCGGCTTGCAAATTGAACTGACTTGTTGAGGTTGACGCAAGGCATTCTCCGCGACTTTCAACCCTGAGCATTCAGAAGACGGTAATTGAGAACCGCAATTAACAGCGAGAGGAGCAGGAGCGCCAGGGACGGGAGCATCTTGGATACCGGATTCTTCACTCGAAGATGCGTGACGAAAGCACAGACCATCAAGATGCTGATGCCCAAGCTTCCCGCGACGGCCAATGAAGGCCGCTCTATCCCGACCAGCAAGAGCAGAGATAAGGTTAATTTCAAAATACCAACCAGATCACGCAATCCGTCCGGGAGTCCGAAATGTTTGAATTCCTGAATGATGTTCTCGTAGCGAACCACCCACACGAAAAAAATAGATGCTGCCACGAAAGCTTGCAGAGAAATCACCAAGTCATGCATGGGTGCTGTATATGCTATTTCTGGCTGGCTTACTAGAAAAATTCGCACTTTTGCAAACTGCGATATTCCTTATCGAAGGCCATTGCCGCAGGACGATCGCCCGCTAGTTTTCGCTCAGGCTGGGCTATCCCCTGGTGCCGTGCCGCTTCGCGCCGCCACCCTTTTTTCAAAAAGCATGCGCAGGAAACTCTCGACATTCAGACGAGTCGCGTTGATCAAGTCCCGCGATGAAAACGATCAAAACTCCCAAGACCAAGCGCGATTCCCAGCTACCCGCAGCCTTGAATCAAGTTCTCGCAGATTCTTACGCCTTACTTTCACTCACGCACCTCGCACATTGGAACGTCGAGGGCCCCGGTTTTTTCGCCCTGCACACCGCATTCCAAACGCAATACGAGGAACTCTTCACGGCCATCGACGAAATCGCTGAACGCATTCGTGCTTTGGATGCCTACGCCATCGGCGGCCTCGGGACACTGGCCCGGGTGGCAAAAATGAATGAATTCGCGGCCCCTCAGTCGCAGGAGGACTACGTGCGGATGCTTGTCGCAGGAAACGAAAAGCTTGTGGCAGACGCAGCGCAGGCCCGCGAGGCGGCCGGTGCGGCCAATGACCAGGAGACTCAGGATTTGATGGTGGGGCGAATCACGATTCACCAGAAAACTATCTGGATGCTGAAGAGCTTC
>JANNQW010000143.1:0-3970 GCA_031400955.1 Verrucomicrobiota bacterium | reverse complement strand
CGTGAAGACGCGCATTGGGTTTGATGATGAACGCACCTTTGACGCGCTGCTGCCAATTTTACAGCGGCACTCATTGGACCTGCTGACGGTGCATGGACGAACGGTGAAGCAGATGTATCGCGATGGCGTGCGCTACGATCTCATCGGCCGGGCGGCGGAGGAAATGAAGTGTCCGGTGCTGGCGAACGGGAATGTTTCATCCGCCGCCGTGGCTGCTGACATTCTCCGGGAAACCGGTGCTCGGGGGCTGATGATCGGCCGGGGTGCGATCCGCAATCCGTGGATTTTCGATCAATTCCGCGCACTTCAGCGCGGTGAGACACCCTTGATTCCCTGCGGTCGGGATGTGCTGGGATACATCCACGAACTGCATGAATCAGTCACGGAGCCGGGCAGCCCCGAAAGTTCGCGCATCAACCGCCTGAAAAAGTATCTCAACTTCATTGGGGATGGCGTGGAGCCGTCAGGCGCATTTCTCCATGCGATCCGCCGAACTTCTACTGAAGATGGATTCTTCAGCATCTGCCGGGAGCATCTGGATCATGGAGATGCGATGCCCCTGGAACCGTTTGCGAAAGTGTCGGCGCCGGCGAATGCGTGATGTGATTTGGAGTGCTCGGACATGTCCGAGCGTTGAAGTAGGCGCGACATGTCGCGCTCTACCAAAGCGGCGACATGTCGCCGCAGTCCAGATGCGTTGCCAGGAAGGGAGCACGCCACGGTTTAATCATAGTTTGCCGTGACAAGGCTCCCTCTTTCCGCCAGAATTTCCCCATGATCATCCGACTCATGCTCCCGGCTCTTATTTTGGTGATGTCTTGTTCACACGCCTTCGCGTGGGGGCAGCTGGGGCATCGCACGATCTCAACGCTGGCGCTGGAGCATTTGCAGAAGAGCAATCCCGCGGCTGCCGCCAAGGTGAAGGAGATACTCGGTGACGAGTCCGTCGAGGATGCGTCGATCTGGCCGGATGATGTGCGGCCAAACCGGATCAAATCGCGCTCCGGGAGATTTGCCGAGACGGAGGAGGGAAAGGTGTTCAACGCGGCGCACCCGGACAATCCGATGTGGCATTTCGTGGACCTCCCGCTGGGCGCCCAGGAATACGGCGACAAACGGTTCGCCAAGGAGAATGACATTGTGGAGACCATGATGAAGTGCATCGACGTGCTGGAGGGCAGGTCCGAGTTCATGAGCAAGAAGGATGCTCTTCGTTTTCTGCTCCATCTGGCGGGTGACGTGCATCAGCCTCTGCATGCGGCTTGCGGGTTTTTTGTCTTTGACGATGACGGACGGGCCAGACTCATCACCGATCCGGACGAGGCGGCGGCGAACTTGGATGGTAACGACAGCGGGGGCAACAAGCTCCTGCTGGGCAGCGAAAGCGGCGCAACGAATAAGTCGCCGGAAGAGGCGGACAAACGCCTGCCGCTTCATCGCTATTGGGACGAGCATCTGGTGGCGATGAACGCGGAGACTGAGGCGGAGCTGGCTGGGAAATTGCGCGACCGGGTCACGGCCTTCCAACCCGTGAATAGCGGCAATGTTCGCACCTGGCCGGCGCAGTGGGCGACGGATTCCATCGGGGTCTCGCGCAAACTGTATGGGGAATTGAAGTATGGGAAGCGCTTCCCGCGCACGGGTAATTATTGGACCATTTATCTGAATTTCCAGAAAGGCACCAAAGAGAAGTTCACCGGAATGGCCGGGGAGCAGTTGGTGAAGGCGACCCGCAATCTCGCGGAGACGCTGGGCGCCATTCAGTGGAAGTAGGGTCTGGGTGCAGCGTGGAACGAGCTGCCGTCCCTAAATCTACAGGGGCCCGATTCCGGGCTGTCGAAGCGAAGCCGGAATCGGCCGGAGGCCGCAACAGGTGTGTGAGTGTGAATAAGTCCGGCTTATAACAGGCAATTTAGCTAACCTGCGCTGGTTGCCCGGCAATTCAAGTTGGAAACAAGTGTCGCCGACACTTGGTGAAAGATGGAGTGGCGTGTCCATCAGGACGAATGCAAATCAAACCTGAATAGTTTGTGTGTCCGAATCACATTGAAATATTTCATGTGGCATTCGTGTAATATTCAGATCAGCATCATCGGATGACGAAAATTCCAATTTAATCATGTGTAATCATTTGATATTCATATGTTATTACGATGTTTACACTTTGATTTATAAATAAACTCAGCGTGTATATTGTAGTGTTGGACGATCAGTATTCGAAGAAGCGAAGCAGCGGCAAGGTGACGAAATCGTTCCACAACAGCCGCAAGCGCGTTCCACATTCTTCATCCTGTTTTTACCACATTTCGCGCCAGTTCAATGCCGATTTGGATCTACCAATATCAGCCAGTTCAATCCCGTCAGCTTGGATCGCGAGCTTGTGAATAACTTGTGAGAAAGTCGCAAATTCCCCATTCTTGCGTGGGTCGATGCAGATTCCAACTGGAGAAATCCAGCGGTTCGGTTGCCTAGATTAATAACGCCGGGGGCTAGTAGCCGGTGCGATCTGCCTCGCGCTCGGTGAAGCGCATCAGTTCTCCCGCGAAATGCAGGGGAACATCGTCGGTCGGGCCGTTTCGATTTTTAGCAATGTGAAGCATGGACTCACCGCGATTTCTGGCATCGTCGTCCTCGTCGCTGCCCCGCTTTTTGTCGTCGTCATCCTGCTTGGAGCCGGCATAATTCTCCCGGGTCAGCAGGCCGACGATGTCGGCATCCTGCTCGATGGATCCGGATTCGCGCAGGTCGCTCAGCATGGGGCGACCGCCCTTGCGCTGTTCGACCTGGCGGTTGAGCTGGGCGAGAACGATGACAGGGAGGTCGAGTTCCTTGGCTAGGCCCTTGAGTCCGGCGGATATTTCTGCGATCTCGATTTGCCGGTTATCTTTGGCGCGCTTGCTGCCGGAGGTGAGGAGCTGGATGTAGTCGATGGCGATCAGCTCGATGTTATTCTGTTTTTTCATGCGGCGGGCCTTGGCCCGGAGTTCGAGGATGTCCAGACCGGGGGTGTCATCGATGAAGATGTGAGAGTTCTGCAACTCCTTGCAGGCGTCCATCACGGCCTTTTGCTCCTCGCGGTTGAGCATGCCGCCGTTGATACGGGTCATGCTCACAGCGGCGCGGGCGGCGATGAGACGGCGCACCAGCATGGAGGCGCTCATTTCCAGGCTGAAAACGGCCACGGATTTTTTCTGCACCACCGCCACATGCTCGACGATGTTCATGGCCAGCGAGGTCTTGCCCATCGAGGGGCGGGCGGCGATGACGAACATTTCACTTTTTTGCAAGCCGTTGGTCATCTTGTCCAGCAGGCCGTAGCCGGTGGAAAGCCCGCGCAGCATGCCGGGGTTCTGCAGCATTTCCTGGATGGTATCGATGGCCTCGCTCACATGCTCTTTGAGCGGTTTCACGTGGTCGCGCGCCAGCGAATCTTCGCGCACGGCCAGCACTTTCTGCTCCACGCGGTCGAGCAAGCCCGGCACATCCTCCTGATATTCGTAGGCGCTTTGGATGCCTTCGGTGCACGCGGTGATCACGCGACGCAGCATGAACTTGTCGCGCAGGATTCCTTTGTAATAGGGATAGTGTGCCGGCGTCGGGACAAAGCTGAGCAGCTCCGCGATGAACGAGGGGCCGCCGATTTTATCCATCAGTCCCTTGTCGATCAGATGCTGCGAGAGCGTGACCAGATCGAGCGCCTTGTGGTCGGGCCGGTTGTTGAAGGCGAGCAGTTCCTCATAGATCTGCCGGTTCACCGGATGGTAAAAGGCATCCTGCGGCAGGGTGACTTGGGCGTCATTCAGCAGATCCACCGGATTCTGCAGGAAGCAGGAGAGGACGCCTTTTTCCGCGTCGTCACTATACGGCAGCGCGCGGTTGATGTCCGAGAGCGGATCGCGCGACATGGCCCTAATCGGTGTGCCTTTTTGCAGGGGCGGACCGCCGGCTGCGGAATGGGATGGCGTGATGT
>JANNQW010000142.1:0-3324 GCA_031400955.1 Verrucomicrobiota bacterium | reverse complement strand
CACCACCTCAAACTAAACTCCCCTCATGATAGACAACCTCTGGCTCTGGATCGGCTTCAACGTTTTTGTCCTCTTAATGCTCGCCCTCGATCTCGGCGTCTTCCATCGGAAGGCGCACGTCGTTCAGTTCCGCGAAGCCATCGCCTGGACAATCGCGTGGGTCACTCTGGCCATGCTTTTCAACATGGGCGTGTGGTATTACGCCGGGGCGCAGAAGGCGCTGGAATTCACCACCGGTTACGTCATCGAATACTCGCTGAGCGTGGATAACATCTTCGTCTTTGCGATGCTCTTCTCTTATTTCGCGGTGCCGCCGATCTACCAGCACCGCGTGCTCTTTTGGGGCATCCTCGGCGCGCTCGTCCTGCGGGCCATCATGATCGTGGCCGGCACGGTGCTCATCACGAAGTTCGCCTGGATCATTTATTTCTTCGGCGCGTTTCTGATCATTACGGGAATCAAGATGATTGTGAAGCGGGAGGAGGAGATTCATCCCGAGCGCAACCCGGTGGTGCGCTGGTTCAAGAAGTTCATGCCGGTGACCAGCGACTATCGCGGCGACAAATTCTTCGTCCGGGAAAATGGCATCCGCATGGCGACACCGCTCTTCGTCGTGCTCCTGCTGGTGGAAATTTCCGACGTGATCTTCGCAGTCGATTCCATCCCGGCGATCTTCGCGGTCACCAAGGATCCCTTCATCGTTTATACTTCGAATGTCTTCGCCATTCTTGGTCTGCGCTCGCTCTACTTCGCCCTGGCCGGTGTGCTGGATAAATTCCATTACCTCAAGATTGGTCTCGGTGTCGTGCTGACCTTTGTCGGTGTGAAGATGCTGCTCGGCCATACGGCTTACAAGATCGACACGCTGGTCTCGCTCGGCGTGATCGTGTTCGTGCTGGCCGCCTCGATCATTGTGTCGCTGCTGCGACCCAAGAAAGCAGAGCTGCATATCGGCCACTCTCCAGATGTGACTCCTCCGCAACCCTGAAGCGCATCTCCCTCTTCGAGATTCTCATCGAGCTTGCGCTCTTTATCACGATCGGAGTTTTCACCATGAACGAGGTGGGCGGTGGACAAAACATGAATCCGGCGTGCACCGAAAGAATTCGCTGATCAACGTGAAACCCCGGTTTATCTTCTGTTATGACCCTCCTCGTAAAACGCATCGTCGATTCGACACCTTTCCGCGCGATCATCATCGCGGCGATCATCTTTGCTGGCGTCCTTGCTGGCGTGGAAACCAGCGCTGCGATGCTCGCGCAACACGGGCCGCTCCTGCATGTGCTCGACACCGCCGTGCTTGCCATCTTCATCATCGAGATCGTGCTGAAGCTTGTCGCCCATGGACGCCGTCCGCTCGACTACTTCCGGGATGGCTGGAATGTATTTGATTTCACGATCGTGGCCATCTGCCTGCTGCCCATTGGAGGGCCATTCGCCGCCGTATTGCGGCTGGCGCGGGTGTTGCGCCTGCTGCGGCTGGTGTCCGCCCTGCCGAAATTGCAAATGCTGGTGGGCGCGCTGCTCAAGAGCTTCAGCTCCATGGGCTACGTCGGTCTGCTTCTCGGAGTGATGTTCTACATCTACGCGATCATGGGCGTGCATCTGTTTGGCAAACACGACGCCGAGCACTTCGGCAGTCTGCCGCCCGCCCTCATGAGTCTGTTCCAGATCATCACCCTCGACAACTGGAGTGACATCTTCGCAACAGCGAAAGGATCATCGCCGGGCACTGCCGCCACTTACTTCGTCACCTTCATCCTGCTCGGCACCATGATCATGCTGAATCTTTTCATAGGCGTCATTATGAACAGCATGACTGAAATGCACGCGGAGCTGGATGCGCAGAAGAAGGATCCCTCCAGCGCCCATGCGGATGAGTTGCTCAAGATCGAGCGGCAACTTGCTGCGCTCCGCAAATCCCTGGCTGAACGCACCCAATCATAAAGACCAAATACTGACTCCTAGCCCGCCGCCAGCTTCACGGTCAGAGATTCGTAGCCGTTTGAGCGCTGGTAATGTGCTTCGTTCTCAATATGCGGTTTGGCATCGATCACGGTGATGCGGCCGACGCGCTCCGTAAGGGCTTGCAAAAGGCTGCGCACGATCAATCGCGCGTGGGCTGCGCCGAGGCAGAGATGGGTTCCAAATCCGAATGAAACATGAGGATTGGGTTTCCTGTCGAGCCGGATTTCCTCCGGAGCGTCGAAGACCGTCTCGTCGAAATTTGCCGAGGCCCAGCCAAGCGACACTCGCCCGTCAGATTTAACCTGCACGCCGTGGACATTGGTATCAACCGGGCACACCCTTCCAATATGTGTCAGCGGCATGAAGACCCGGAAGAATTCCTCGCTGGCGTGAACGATGCGTCTCGGATCCTGGCGAAAGCATTCGAGGGCGTCCGGATTTCTTCCGAGGTAGGCGATGATGGAGGAGATACTGTGAATGATGGTGTCGCGTCCGCCGGCAAAGGTGAGGTTGCCAAAGCCCATCATTTCCTCGCGCGTCAACTTCCGTCCTCGATACGTAGCCTTGGTCAGTGCGCTAAAGAAATCATCTCCAAGGTTGGCCTCGGCCCGGTCAAACTGGACGCTTAGGTAGTCTTCGAGTGTGGTGCCTTTCTTGAAAGCGCCGCCTGTGACTTTGAAGACGTGCAGTCCCCAGCCGATCCAGGTTTCAGCTTCGGATTCGGGAACATTCAGCAGATAGGTGAGTGCGCGGGACTGAAGCGGAAGCGCGAACTCGTTTACGATCTCGATGGACTCCTGCGCCATTGCCTCGGAAAGTCGTTCGGCCATCAAGGTCTCAACCTTGGCGATTACCTCGGGACGCTTGGCTCGCTGGAAGAATGGCTCGACGATGGCGCGATATTCCGTGTGCTCCGGAGGATCAGTTTCAATGGGTAATTGCCGCATCGTCCGAACCGCCTCCTCGGACGGGATGGGCACCCGGAACGGCGCGTTAGAACTGAAGGTCTTCCAATCCTTCGCAGTGTTGCGCACATCCTCGTGACGCAGAATCATCGGGACGCTTTTGCCTTGGAATTCGCAAGCAAGGATAGCATCACTGTTGCGTTGGGCGCGGAAGGGGTCTGGAATTTTCTCCATTAAGTTGACGCTTACCAGATCACTTTCCCTGCCAGCCGCCGCCTAATGCTTTGTAGATCGCGATCAGGTCCGTCGCGGTGATGGTCTCGCTGGCGGCCAGTTCGCTCTGCGCGATGAGCATCTGTCGCTGGGCGTCGAGCACGGTGAGGAAGTCGGTGACACCGTTTTGATAGCGTTCAGTCGCCAGCTTGACGGCTTGCTCGGATGCTTTGGATGC
>JANNQW010000141.1:0-1837 GCA_031400955.1 Verrucomicrobiota bacterium | reverse complement strand
GCCGTCCACGGGCTGGAGGGCGAAATCAAACACGGCGGCAACATCAACAGCTACTACGACGACCCGCACGACGCCACGGGCCGCTTCGACTTCGTCCTCGCCAACCCGCCGTTCAACGTCAACGCCGTGGACAAGGAGCGGCTGAAAGACATGGTCGGGCCGGGTCGCCGCTTCCCCTTCGGCCTGCCGCGCACCGACAACGCCAATTACCTCTGGATTCAACTCTTCCACTCCGCTCTTAATGAAAAGGGCAGAGCCGGCTTCGTCATGGCGGGTGGCGCGGAAAGCGCCGGTGCGTCGGAAAAGGAAATCCGAAAACAGTTAATCGAGAGCCGCGCAGTGGATGTGATTGTCGCCGTCGGTCCGAAGATGTTCTACACGGTAACGCTCGGCTGCGTTCTGTGGTTTCTCGACCGTGGCAAATCAAACACGCCTCGCGGTGACCGAGTTCTCTTCATTGATGCGAGGCATATCTTCCGACAAGTGGACCGTGCCCATCGTGAGTGGTCGCCAGACCAGCTTCGATTTCTCGCTGAATTAGTCAGGAATTATCGCGGCGAGAAGCGCAGCGACAACTGGCAGCCGCCGTGGGATGAAATCACTCTCCCCGACGCTTTGAAGGCTGAACTCCGCAAGGCATTCGCGGCGGGCCGGCACATCGACACGCCCGGACTATGTCGCCAAGTCTCGTTGGTCGAAATCGCGGAGAAGGGGCACACACTCCAACCAGGGACATGGGTCGGTGTGACGCCTGGCGAGGCGGTGGACGATGACGACTTCAAGCAACAGCTTGAAACGCTGAACAAGGAACTCGACACCCTCAACGCCGAGGCGCGGGACATCGAACAAACCATCGCCAGCAACGTGGCGGAGATTCTGGAGGCGTGACGATGGCAACGGCTGAATGGAAACCCGCCAAGCTGGACGAACTCGGTTTCGTTGGCCGTGGTAAGTCGAGGCATCGCCCGCGTAACGCGACGTTCCTCTACGGCGGTCCATATCCTTTCTTCCAGACTGGCGACATCAAGGCGGCCAATTTTCATCTCACCGAATACACTCAGACCTACAGCGAAGCAGGGCTGGCACAGAGCAAACTTTGGAAACCCGGAACGCTCTGCATCACGATTGCCGCGAACATTGCCGAGAATGCAATCCTCGGCATCGAGGGATGCTTCCCCGACAGTGTCGTCGGCTTCGTCGCTGACCCCAGCAAGGCTGATGTCCACTTCATCAAATACTGCATGGACACGCTCAAGCTTGGGATGCAAGGCGTGTCACAAGGTGCAGCACAGGACAACCTGAGCGTCGAAAAGTTGCTGACGTTCGATTTTCGTGTTCCCCCGCTGCCGGTGCAACGGCGGATCGCGGGCATCCTGTCGGCCTACGACGAGCTGATGGAGAACAGTCAGCGGCGCATCCGGCTCTTGGAGGCGATGGCCCGCGCCCTCTACCGCGAGTGGTTCGTCCACTACCGCTTCCCCGGCCACGAAAAGCACCCGCGCGTCGCCTCCCCCCTCGGCGACATCCCCCAAGGCTGGGAGGTGAAGCGCGTGCCGGAATGCGTGGACATCAGCCCGCGTGTCGCCGTCCCGCGCGACGGCGAGAAACCGTTTGTGCCGATGGGTTGTCTCTCCAACGACTCGATGCTCATCACCGACATCGAATCCCGCGCTGGCAACAGCGGCGCGAAATTCCAGAACGGCGACACGCTCTTCGCTCGCATCACGCCTTGCCTGGAAAACGGCAAGACCGGCTTCGTCCAATTCCTGCCCGACGCCCAAGCCGTCGGATTCGGCTCGACCGAGTTCATCGTCCTGCGCTCCCGCACGCTCACGCC
>JANNQW010000140.1:0-6196 GCA_031400955.1 Verrucomicrobiota bacterium | reverse complement strand
CATGTAGGCATCGAGCACTTCGGCAAAGCCGTGACTGCCCTCGCGAATGAGCGCGACCTGGGACTCGATGGCCTTGCGCGATTGTTCGTTCAAGCTGGTTCCGTGACCGACGATCACGAGGCTGGTCTCATTTCGCGGCACGCCCGGGGCGACTTCATCGGCTCGATGCAGCAGCAGCTTGGTCATTGTCGGATGGATGCCAACCGGATCGCAGTAGAAGATCGTTCGTCCATCGAACTGAGTCACTGGCCCGTCGAGCCGCAGTTCGCGTGGCAGCACTTCGCGGGTGAAGTAGCCTTCGCTGATGAAATTCGGCACGACGTAAATGACGTCGCTCTGGATTGCGTAGAGCACTTCGCGCATCGAGGGTTCCTCTTTCCAGAAGGCGCACACCACCTCGGCGAAAAGGCCACGCTGGCGGATATCATCCGCGCAGCGGTGGGTTGGAGCACTGGAGTCCGGGTTGAGCGTGGAGCCGTGGCCGATGATCAGCAGGGCGGCGTTTTTTGGCGGGAAGGGCATCTTTTAGTAAACGAACGTCGGGGGAGGAAGGGAGAAGTGAATCGGAGGTCGGTAAGTCGGAAGTCAGAGGTCGGTAAGCCAGTATGTCGGAGGACAGTTATATTTGCACTGACTCTCTGGATTACTGATTCACTGGCTACCGCAGCGTCCTAGGCACAAAAACCGCCTCCATCCCCGCTGCCTTCGCGGCTTCCAATCCACTCCGTCCGTCTTCGAAAACGAGGCAGTCCTGTGGCGCGATGCCCATGCGCTCCGCGGCCAGCAGAAACATGTCCGGCGCGGGCTTGCCGCGCTTCACATCCGCTGGTGTGATGATGGTTTCAAACAAATGAAACAACTCCGTGTTGTGCAGGCAGGCGTGAACGATCGGCGCCTCGCTGCCCGAGGCGACCGACATCGGCGCACGACCGTGGAGCGACTCCGCGAGGCTGGCAACGGGGTGGACGCGTAACACCTCGTGAATGCGCTTCTGGAACATTTCTGCCTTTGTTTCGGCGACCGCATCGGGATCAATTTTTGTGCCGTGCTGCTCATTCAGAATTATCACTGTGTCCTGCTCGCGCACGCCGGCGTAGTGATAAAACTCGTCCTCGGTAAATTCAAAGGTCGCGCCGTTGCGCCGGAGTGACTCGACCCAGCACACATAATGAATCGGCATGGAATCGACGAGCGTGCCGTCGCAGTCGAAGATGTAGGCTTTGAAATCGCGTGGCGGGAGTTCGATCATGCTCATGATGCCGAACTTTCCGCTGCTGCGCTGTTCTTTGCGGAGCTTTCCACAGGCAAAGTTTGCGGAGATGGCGAAGCACCACCCACCAGCTTCCTGAATATTCGCTGGGGCAGGCTGTTGCCCCGCTCCTCCTCGGTGATCTGGGTCTGGGCGCTTTCCTTGGCCAGTTCCCAGGCACCGGCGAATCCGGGGGCATTGATCTTCATCTGCTTCTCGGCGCGGGCATACACTTCAAGGTCGCGGGTGAGCTTGTTGTCGGAGCGCTCGTTAAGCTGGACGACTTTGACCCGCAGGTTTTCATTGTCTTTGAGCAGGCGCTCGCGCTCTTTACTGAGTTCGCCCATCTGTTTTTGTTCAAGCTCCAGCTTGTCGCTCAGCATATTTTTGTAGCGTTTGAACTCCCGGCTGGTGCGCCAGTGGCCGCGCAGGGAAAAGAAAAGCAGCAGGGCACCAAGCGTAAAGCCGAGCGCAAGAGCCCAGAGGTGGGTGGAATTAAGGTCCAGATGCATGGGCGGCAATCTAGCCGAGAGAGGCACTTGTGGAAAATAGTTTGTCAATTCAATCAACCTGATGGGGTCATTTTCCATAATGTACGGCACTTGCTTTGTTAACTTTCATAAAGTAAATCCTAACACTTTTGGTGAGTTCCAACTTGTCTGGAAAGCGAGCTTTGCCTTATATATACAAAATCGGTTCATCGTCCTCAAAACGAGGTCACAATCATTTTAGTGCCTGTTAATGGATCTATCCTAGACTCCTGTGCCTCAAGGTTCTGAGAACACTGCCGTTCGGCTCGCGGTGCTGACTGCATTGGCGAACAAGCTGGATTTTTTTGGAAGCGGGTGACGAGGCTGAGGGGACAGCGAATCAGTAGGGGTGTCTGCATTTTTTGACTGGTTTATTGATTCACTGACATACTGGCTCACTGAATTTGCCCTGCGAATGAATCGTGCTAGTCTCCGCGCACCATGTCCGCACTTCTCCGCGTCAACCAGCTCCAGGTGTTTTTTCCAGTGCACGCGGGCTTCCTCCGTAGGAAAGTGGATGAGATCAAGGCGGTGAATGACGTCAGCTTCAGCATCGAGGAAGGCAAGACGCTCGGCCTGGTCGGCGAAAGTGGCAGCGGCAAATCCACCGTCGCCCGCGCTCTGCTGAAGCTCACCAAGACCACGGGCGGCGAGGTCTTCTGGAGGGACACGGAAATCCTTTCGATGAGCGAGTCGCAGTTTCGCCCGCTGCGCAAGGATATGCAGATGGTCTTTCAGGATCCCTATGGCTCGCTCAATCCGCGCATGACCGTCGAAGAGATCATCGCGGAGCCGCTCCGCATTCACTTCCGACAGCAGAATAAATCCGAGCGGCGCGATAATGTCGCCGCACTTCTTCAGCGTGTCGGCCTGCCCAAGGAAAGCATGTGGCGCTACCCGCATGAGTTCAGCGGCGGCCAGCGCCAGCGCATCGGCATCGCCCGCGCGCTCGCGGTGCAGCCGAAGTTTCTCATCTGCGACGAACCCGTCAGTGCGCTCGACGTCAGCGTGCAGGCGCAAATCATCAACCTGCTGCGCGATCTTCAGGATGAGTTTGGACTGACCTATCTGTTCATCGCCCACGACCTAGCGGTGGTGGAGCACATGAGCGACGAGATCATCGTCATGAACCGGGGGCGCATCGTCGAGCAGGGATCGGCGGAGCAGATTTGCGACAACCCGCAGCATGAATACACACGCAAGCTGCTGGCGGCAGTGCCGACGCTCTGAGGAGATTGAAGATTTGAAGATTCAAGATACAAGACGCAACATGTTGCCATTAGTTCGGCCAGTCTTTTATCTCCCAGTCTTGCATCTTGCATCTTGCATCTTGCATCTTGCATCTCTGCATCTTGAATCTGATCACTCATGACCCCGCTCTTCAGAAAGTTTCTCGGCATGAACTGGCTGCTGCTGGTCAACATGCTTGGCCTGCTCATCTGGGGCATCTATGCGATCTATAACGCCTCAGCCTTCCGGATCGATGAGCCATTCCTGGCGGGACGCTGGCGTGCACAGGCGGAGTGGTCTGGGATCGGCATGGTCGTGTTTCTTGTCGCGGCCCTCATTGATTACAAATGGGTGCGTTGGGGCGCGTGGCTGATTTGGGTCATCGGCATGATCGGGCTGGTTGCGGTGAGTTATTACGGGGTTCTTTTGAACGGGGACCGGAGCCGCTTCGTATTTGGCTCCATTCAAGTCCAGCCTTCGCAGATTGCGATCGTGGGAACAATTCTGGTGCTGGCGGTGGTGCTCGGTGACTTGCACCGCATCATTCCCGCATTCCGGCATCACTGGCTGCGATTGCTGGTGTCTGGTCTCCTGGCGGTGGTGCCAATGGCCATGGTGCTCAAGCAGCCTGATTTGGGTTCCGCCGCAGTTTATGGCCCGGTAGTGGTGTGCATGCTTCTCGTGGCCAGCATCCCGTTTCGATATCTCATCTCTCTGACGTTGATCGTGGCCAGTGTGGTTCCACTTGTTTACTTCTTCGGACTGAAGCCCTATCAGAAAGCCCGCGTCGAGGTCTTTTATAAGATTCTCACCAACCAGAAGGTGAACCTCCAGAATGAAGCATGGATGGC
Organism: Verrucomicrobiota bacterium; assembly: GCA_031400955.1. Taxonomy (GTDB): domain Bacteria; phylum Verrucomicrobiota; class Verrucomicrobiia; order Verrucomicrobiales; family Verrucomicrobiaceae; genus VFKE01. Next base: position 2,336 of record JANNQW010000140.1, on the reverse strand, counting down.
TAACAACATTCAGCTCGCCGTCGGTTCCGCAGGTTTCGATGGCAAGGGTCCGATGTCGGAAAAAGTTCCCGAGCGGCGCTCGGTCCACCGCACGGTCTTCTCCAAGACCGAGTCCATCAATGACTTCATTTTTGCCGTGATCATCGAGGAGTTCGGCTTTCAGGGTGCGGTGCTGCAGATCGCCGCTACTGCGCTCCTGCTGCTGCAGTGCATCTTTGTCGCGTTCTATGCGCGAGATCATGTCGGCCGGCTCATCGCCATCGGCGTTGTCGCCATGCTCGCCGCTCATTCATTGCAAAATATGGGCATGATTCTCGGCGTCATGCCCATCACCGGCATTCCGCTCCCGTTTGTCAGTTACGGCGGAACCTTTCTCGTGGTCTGCTTCTTCCAGATGGGCATGATCCAGAGCATCTGGATTCACCGCCAGCTCTCACCCGTTCAAAAATCCGGACGGTCAGGCGAGATAGCGGATGACGACTGAATGTAATGTTTGATTGCGAGGACTGAACCCTTACAAACAATGGCAGTCTTCACGTTTGGTGGCCAAAAGGCGTGCACACAAAAAGTGATGGTATTATTCGTTTTTCCGATGGTAAGCACATATTCAACGCGCCTAAACTATGAAACTATATTTCTACCTAATATTCGCCTGGTCATTTTCGACGGCATGTTTTGCTCAGCAAATTAGTAAATACATTCCCGAATTTCCTCATCCAGTTTTGGAATTGGGAATGAATTATGACGAGTTAAAGCGTCTGTTTCCCAACATTATCTCTTTGAATCTGAGCCTTAAAACGGATGAAGCTCCGACTATCCTGCATGCTGCCGAAAATGGAAACTCTTACATGCTACGCATGAAGGACAATAAAGTACGGGGTATTACAGTTTACTGGCCGAGGGAAACAATCGAAGCCCGAAAAGCACATGGTTTCAAGCTGCGTGATAGCCTGCGCCAAAGAATTGGGAATCAGCGAATTTTTAAGGCTGGCCGCCTCGCACTTGGCGAACCTGGAGTCATAGCACAGAATATAGAAATGTATGCAATGCGCGCTAATGACGTTGACATGGATATACTATTAATGGCGAACTCCAGAGAGTCATCACTCACGTTACTCGACACTACCTTCTTTTCAGTCACAGACATTTTTAAATCTTTTGATAATCTGACTGAAGAGGTCGAAACACGAAAAAAGGAGAAGGAGAAGCAAAAAAGAAGGGAGCCACCACTACTGCCGCCCCTGATTGATTACCTCGACGATAAATCTTCCCCTCAGGCGCCTCTTCCAACTGCTACTTCAAAATGATGAAATCAGGGAAACGGTGACTAGGTGGATTTCATCCACGCCATTGTCTTCTCTGTCAGTCTGTCAAACGCGGTGACACAAAGCTCGAGGTGTTCTTCCTTGGTGTCTTCAAGTTTGTTGTGGCTGATGCCGTGCAGACTCTGGACGAACATCATGACCGCAGGCACACCGGCGCGCGCGACTTCGGCGGCGTCGTGCAGTGGACCTGAGGGTAGACGATGACTCCGGCCGCAGGTTTCGCGGATGGCTTCGTCGCACAGTGAGATGAGTTCGTCGTGGAAGGGGCGCGGGGCGATCTGCCAGAGACGCTCCCATTTGACTTCGACATTTGCATCCTCTGCAAACTGCTCGCTAGCGTCCCGCGCATCCCAATATAATCGCTCAAGTTTCGTGGCGTCCAGATGCCGCTGATCGAGCGTGATGCGGCATTCCTCAACCACGCTGGTCACGATGCCGGGCTTGGTGGTGCAGGAGCCAATCGTGCAAACACCGCCATGTTGCTCAGCGAGCTGGTAGATGTAGGGACTCATTTTTGCCGCGGCGAGGAAGGCGTCCTTCCGGCGGTTCATCGGCGTGCTGCCGGAGTGCGCGGCCTGTCCATGAAACGTAATGGCGTGCCGCTCGACGCCGAAGGTGCCGAGCACTGCGCCCAGTGGCAAATCGAGGTCGAGCAGCACCGGTCCTTGCTCGATGTGCAGCTCCAGATACGCGGCGGCGTTGTCGAGTTCCTTGCCGCATTCCAACACGCGCTCGAAATCCATGCCCACCTCCTTCAAAGCGTCGGGCAAGCGGACACCGTCCTTGTCCTTAAGCTCGCGTGCTTCGTTCATGTCCAGATTGCCGGAGCAGGCCGATGAACCAAACAAGCTTTTACCGAAGCGCGCGCCTTCCTCGTCGGCCCAGTCCACGAGGCGGACCGTCACGGGCGGCTTGCCGTGGTATTGTTCGTTGATTCGCCGGAGAATTTCGAGGCCCGCCAGCACGTTGAGGCAGCCGTCGAGCCAGCCGCCATTGGGCACGGAATCCATG
>JANNQW010000139.1:0-5960 GCA_031400955.1 Verrucomicrobiota bacterium | reverse complement strand
AGGATGGGGCAGAGGAGTGAGCTGCGGTTTCGTCGGTGGATTTTGCGCAAGGATACCGCTTGCCGCGACGAACGGCAGCAGCCAGAGAATGCGCCAGTGGCCCCACGGATTAGTCATCTTTTTCGAGAACGGAAATAACTTTTCAGTGCAGGAAGATAATCCTCATCGGTGAGCACCGGAATATAATCGGCCCGATTCCGCTTCAGCGAGGCGGCAAGGGAATCCCGCAACTCCTGCATTCGTTGCGAGTAGGCATTGCGTACGCCGCGATCAGAAGTGTTGACCACCATCTGCTCGTGAGTTTCCGGATCTTCGAGACAGATGCGGCCTGCAGCCGGCAGTTCGAACTCTCTGGGATCCATCAGGTGCACGGCGACGACATCATGTTTCGCCGCGCAGGCGCGCAGAGCGCGTTCCCATGACGCTGTCTGGTCACGCGGCAAAATGAAATCCGAGATGACAAAGACCAGTGCACGATGCGGGATGCGTTGCACTGCAAGTTCCAAGGCTGGCTCCAGGCTGGTGCGACGGCGGCGCGGCTGATAATTCAAAATCTCGCGCACGATGCGCAGTGCCTGGGCGGCACCTTTGCGAGCTGGCAGATAGAACTCCACTTCATCCGTGAACATGGCCAGCGCGACCTTGTCGTTATTGCTCTGCGCGCTGAAGGCGAACACGGCGGCAAGTTCTGCGGCACGCTCGCGCTTGCTGTCTTCACCGCTGCCGTAGTCTCCGGATGAACTCACGTCCACCAGCAGCAGGACAGTCATTTCTCGCTCCTCGACGTATTGACGGATGAACGCCTCGTTCATGCGCGCGGTGACGTTCCAGTCGATGAATCGCACATCGTCTCCCGGTTGGTATTCGCGGAAGTCGTTAAACTCGATGCCCTGGCCTTTGAAGCGGCTGTGATACTGGCCGCCGAGTGTCTCCCGCACCAGTCCGCGCGTGATCAGTTCAATGCGCCGCACTCGCTTGAGGATGCGCGTGATTCGATCTTCGCCGGCATTCGTAGATGGGAGATGGGAGTTGGGAGATGGGGCTGTCTTCATCAGTTTTATTCACTCAAGAAATTTCCCCAAACTTCCATCTGCAATCTTCTATCTCCTTGCTTCACGGCACTGGCAGCTTGTCCAGCAGTTGCGCGATGATGTCCTCGGTCGTCACGCCTTCGGCTTCGGCTTCGTAGGAAAGTAAAATACGATGACGGAGGATATCAGGAGCGAGCAGTTTCACATCGTTCGGTGTGACATAGTCGCGGCCTTGGAGAAAGGCGTGAGCCTTGGAGCCCAGCGCGAGGTTGATCGTGCCGCGCGGCGATGCACCGCAGCGGATGAGATTCTTCAAGTGCGGCGCGCAGGATTCTGGATGGCGCGTGGCTTGGATGAGGCTGACGATGTAATCCTTGATCTTGTCGTCCAGATGAATGTTGTTCACGACGGCCCGGCTGTCGGCGATCTGAGAAATCTGCGTGACTGGAGTGACGTCGAGATCGGGCTTGGAGGTCGCCATGCGGTCGAGCACCACGCGTTCCTCGGCGGGAGCGGGATAATCGACGCGCACTTTGAGCAGGAAGCGGTCGAGCTGCGCCTCAGGGAGCCGGTAGGTGCCTTCCTGGTCGATGGGATTCTGCGTGGCCAGCACCACGAACGGATTCGGCAGTGAGTAGGTCGTATCGCCGATGGTGACCTGGCGTTCCTGCATGGCTTCAAGCAGGGCGCTTTGCACTTTGGCGGGTGCGCGATTGATTTCATCGGCCAGCACCAGGTTGGCGAAGATGGGGCCGAGACGGGGAGAGAAGGTGCCTTCGCGCGGATTGAAAATCATGGTGCCGACCACGTCCGCCGGCAGCAGGTCCGGGGTGAACTGGATGCGCTGAAACCGAGCGTGCAGAGCGGCGGAAAGAGTGCGCACCGCGAGTGTTTTCGCGAGGCCGGGCACACCTTCCAGCAGAACGTGGCCATTGGTCAGCAGGGCGATGAGCAGGCGATCGACGAGATCGGTTTGTCCCACGAGCACGCGGGCGATTTCGGAGCGCAAAGGCTCCACCCATGATGAGGCGGCAGAGATTTCTGCCTGGGTCGGCGGAGCTGGGGTTTCTGGAAGCGGGGGCGGGGTGGTGTCGTTATCCATGAGAATTACGGAGACTACAAAGACAACGCCACAGGCGCGAGTGTTCGTTTAGAAAAAATCTCCGGTTTAACCGTTTGATTTCGGCCCACCGGCCATGGCGCGTTTCCAGACATATCGCTGGAAGAGCACCTTCACTACGGCGGTCATGGGCACCGCGAGGATGGCTCCGAGCAATCCGCCGAGAATCAGCGACCAGGCGAATACCGAGGCAATCACCGTCATCGGGTGCAGGCCGACGCGTTCGCCGACCACGCGCGGGCTGATGAAAAAGCTGTCAACTTGCTGCACCAGCGAGAACACGCCTGTCACGGCGAGCGGGAACACCCACCAGGAATGAGTTGCTGCGATGAGCCAGCTTCCTCCCTGGACCGAGGCAACGATCACCGCAGTAATCCAGCAGAGCGCGAGGCCCAAATACGGAACCATCCCGAGGAAGCACAGCGTCAGCCCGATGAGCCAGCCGAAGTTTAAGCCGAGGACACTCAGGCCGAGGGCGGTCGCAAGGCCGTTGATCATGCTTACCACGAGCTGGCCGCGAAAGAATGCGATCAAGTAGCGGTTGATCTCGGTGAGGGTGCCCACGACCTCGTCTTTGAACAATGATGTGCGTATCGGCACATAATCCTGCCAGCTCTTCGAGATTTTAGGCGCTTCGGTCAAGAAGTAGTAAAGATAGAGCGGCACGATTACAAGGGAGATGAGAAAGCCGAACATCCCAAGGAAGCCGCCGAGTCCGGACTTGAAAAAGTGCCAGACATGATTCACGAGCGCGGGCAGTTCTTTCTCGAGCCATTCGCCGCTGATCACTTTTTGCAGATCATCGGGTCCCGGGGCTCCCGGTGTTTCGTTGTCGGTGGCACTTGGTGCGGTGGTGGGCACTGCCGGGATGGGCACTGCCGGGGGTGGTTTTGGGACGTTGGGTTTGAGAAAATCCACTCCGTATTCTTTGCGCAGATGTTCATTGATGCTCGTCGCCCAATTTGAGATTTTTTGTCCGGCCACCTTGGTGTAATCAGGCAGCACGTGGCCGAACTGGACGCCTTGCTTGATCGCGACCGGAACCACGATCAGCAGAGCCCCGGCAAATATCACGGTCGCTATGCTGAACACCATCAGCACCGCTTTGTGCCGCGACAGATTCCATTTCATCAGCCGCACCACCAGTGGCTCGAGCAGATAGGCCAGCACACCCGCGACGGCGAAGGGCACGAGCAAAGGCTGGAGGAAGGCAAGGACGCGCGTGCCCAGGTAAATCAGCCCCACCAGCAGGGTTCCCAGCAGTGCGATGGATAGCGCGGTTACCGCCAACCAAATCATTCGTTTCTGAAAAACACTGGGAACGTTGTGCATGGCTTGTGTCAGATTTTGGCAAATTGGATCGCGGCGATCTTCTCTGCCATATCGTGATTGGCAAGAAATACCAGCTCCGCCGCTGCCGCCCGGCTCAGGCGCGCCTTGAATGAGCGCACCCGTCCCTGCTCGATGCCATCGACAAACGCACAGACTGGGCGCGATTCAGGCTCGAGATTCTGAATCTCGATCGTGCTGTCGTCGGAGAGCAGCGCGCTCTTCCAATGCGGCGGATCCTGCACATTCGATCCCACGAGAAGCCAGGCGGGAGAATTCGCCAGGAGAGGGGAGGCGCCCATGCTCCGCGCGTAGGCGGTCGAACCTGCGGCCGTGGAGACCAGTGCGCCATCGGCCACGAGTTTAGGCAGGCGGGTCACATCGTTGACACTGACGCGGAGCCATGCGCTCTGGCTGGTCGAACGCTCCACCCAGGCGTCGTTGAATGCATAGCCCGTTTTACGTTCACCATTTTCCATTTCAAATTCGATGAACAGCAAGGGCAGTTGCCGGAAGATGATATCCGGCGGAGGAAATCCTGCGGCAAAAACGGCATCCGGCGCGTTCATGAGGAATCCGAAATGCCCCGCGTTTACGCCGAAAAAAGGCAGCCGCCGCCGCCAGTGCTCGCGGATCGCGCGTAACATGGTGCCGTCACCGCCCAATGTCAGGATGAAGCCGGGATCATTCGACTGGCAATGCCCGCCAAGTATTTCGGCCCATTCGCGTGCGCGCTCGTTGAGGGGATCGGAAGCAAGTTCACAATTCAAGCCGGCCAGTGTGCCGCGCGACCAAGTGGCGGAATTGTTTCCGCGATAGAGACCATACTTTTCGATATAGCGCGCAGCCTTTGGTGTGAGCAGCGGAGTGGCATCATTGCCATGAAGAAGTTTCGCTCGCACATCACTGCTGGAACCGTCGAGTTCCAGCGCGATGACTTCCGAATGGGGTGGCAAATCTTTCTTGTCGATGTGATTTCCCGGCCGGGTCAGCACGATAAAACGTGACGACCGCCAGAGTTCCGCACCGTGTTCCCAGCCGGTGTGGATTGCGCTTTGCGCCTTCCCACCGCCCGCAATCCAGTCCGAGCCCACCACATGCCAGGTTTCACCCTGCGCGGCAAAACGCTTTTCCAGTTCGTGGTTGCGGGTAAATTCGCCCTCTTCAAGGTCGAACAAGTCCACGATGACGCGGTCGAGATCGCCGAAGGTGAGATCGCACAATGCCGCGCGGAAGGGTCCGGGCACTTCACTGACGCCAGGCTTGTCCGGCCGCGGACCGCAGGGAACTATGCGCACCTCGTCAAAACGTGCTGTCAGAATCTCCGCGATTTTGCGGTGATGCAGACCTGGCGGATTGAAGCTGCCTCCGAAGAGTGCGATACGGCGTGGCATCGGTGAATGTCGGCACGATTTGCGCAGGGACAAATGGAAATTAGCGTCCGACATCAAGGAGCGGCAAGAATGGATGCTTCGGAATAAACGTGCTATCGCAGAGGCAGCTTCGACGGCGATTGCCAATCGCCGCTCCTTGGAAGGGGCTGCTACTTCTTCGTCAGCTCCGCCATTCGTTTCTTGTAGGTAGGAACATCGGTCACCATGCTCGAGCGCGGCAACGGCCGGGCGATGATGATACCGGCGTGGTATTTAAATTTCGCCAGATAGCTACTGAGACGTTCATCGAGCGTCACTTTGTGGTGGTTTCTGGAAGCGTGGAGGAAGTGACAAACGCCGTCGTCAGTCTTATAAGCCAGACCAACATGCGAACAATGCCCGCCGGTCTGGTTGGTGACAATGCCGATGATGTCACCACTTTGAATCTTGGATTCCACGGCCGCGACCTTGCTCTTCGGGATGTAATTGAACGGAAGCTGCTCCTCCCGCCGCTCGATTTGCGCCATTTGTGGCAGGAGCGACGGATCATTCCACAGGTAGCGGTAACTTTTCCAGAGCACGGTCATCTCCTGGATCTTCCGGTCCGTGAGCGGGACAGTCGGTCCCACACGCTGCGTCACGTTCAAAATATTGCCGCGCGCTTCGTTGTCATACCACCATTCCGCTAGGTAGTGAATGCGCTCCAGATATTTACCCGTGCAGGAACCGCCCCGGTAACGTGTCCATTCGATTTCGCTCAGGAGGTTTTGCGGCGTGTAGGCCTTGCGCGGCACTTCGACCATCCGCGCCAGTCCCAGCGCGATTTCAAAGAAAGTCCAACAATCCTGTCCCGAGAAATTTGCCGAGGCCGATTCGATGTGATCGTCGATTTCCAGCGTGTAGGCCTCATACTTTGTCCCGCGCATTGCATAGCCGAACTTCGCCACACGTTGACCGATCGGCAGTTCGCGCCAGTTCTCGGACGCAGCCCGCGCCACTAACGCATCGAATGCAGGCTTGTTTTTGAATGTGACGTTCTGAGGCAGGTTTTCTCCTGCGACGATAAAAGTCGGGAACGAGAGTGCGACTGTTAGGATTGGAAGAATA
>JANNQW010000138.1:0-10984 GCA_031400955.1 Verrucomicrobiota bacterium | reverse complement strand
AGCGTGGTTGCGGAAACGGTGGGCGTGCTGAATGTGGGCAAGGTGGCGGACGTGGCGAACGCGACGATTGGCGACATTATTACTTACACGGTGAGTGTGGCGGTGGCTGAAGGTCGCACGGTGGTGAACCTTGCGGACACGCTTCCAACAGGAGTGAGTCTGGTGGCGAACAGCGCGGCGATCGCCACGAATGCAGCGGGGATGACGATCACGGGCTTCAACGCCAACAGTGCGAGTCAGACGCTGACGATTGTCAATCCCGGAACGACGGATGCGGCGGCGACACTCGACAGTGATGTCTTTACCTACACCTATCAGGTGCGGGTGCTTGATGTCGCATCGAATGACGGTATTACGGTTGCTGGTGATGGCGATGGCCAGACTTCTTTGATCAATGATGTGGATGCCTCCGCGGACCTGAACAACGATGGTGACACAACCGATCCCGGTGAAACAGACAATGACAACCAGGCGACGGTCACAGTCATTGAACCGAAGGTCATCATCACGAAAGTTAACGATGACGCGGATAAGATTATCAGCCCAGGTCAGATCATCACTTACACGCTGACCATCGACAATCTCGCTGCCAATGGTTCCACGGCTACGGCCTATGACATTCGCGTGCGCGACATTCTGCCATCGACATTGACTCTCACCGTTAGTTCCATCAGTGTTTCAGGCGCGACACTCACGAACAATGCTTCGGCGGTCAATACTATCGATCTCACGTTGGACGGCCTCGCGCTCGGTTCCAGTGCCACGGTGACCTTCACCGCTACGGTGAGCATGAGTGTTACCGGTGGAGATACCATCGACAACAACGCCAAAATATTCTACGACAATCGGGCGACAGATGAAGGAACAACTCCCGGCACCGGCAACACGGTCTTTGGAGACACGGATGGAACATCAGGTGACCGTGATTACGGTTCCACTGGTGCAGATGAACCCCATAACACGAACACACCGGATGAGCAGGACACGGATCGTGTCACCGTGGGAACAGGCTTGATCTCTGATCTGGTGTGGTTCGATGTGGATGCAGATGGTGTGAAGGACGTTACAGAAATCGGCATTGTGGGTATTCAAGTCTGGCTTGATTACAATAATGATGGCGTAGTTGATGCCAATGAACCCACCGACACCACGGATGCAAATGGCCTCTATTCCATTGCTAATCTTGCCGCTGGCAATTACACGGTTCGTGTTCTGACCTCCACACTTCCTGATGCCGCCACTACGGTGCAAACCTATGATCTCGACGGCATCGGCACGCCGAGCGTTTCCTCTGTTACTTTGATCAATGCTCAAGTGCGCACGGATGTGGACTTTGGTTATCGCGGCACGGGTTCGATTGGCGATCTTGTCTGGCATGATATTGATGGCAATGCCTCGAAGAATGGTATCGAGTTGGGGATCATGGGCGTGACCCTTGATCTTGTTTGGGATGTAAATGGCAATGGCGTGATCGATGGCACGGATTCGGTCATCTCCACTGTCACCACAGGCGCTCTCGGCGACTACCTTTTCACCAATCTCCTGTCGGGTGATTACATCGTCAATGTCACTGATACCGCCAACCTTCTGGCCAATACCACCCTGACAGGTGCTACTGGGGTCACGGATCCTGAGCCGGTAAATCTCAGTGTAGGGGAGAACCACCTGACTGCTGATTTCGGTTATCAAGGAGCAGCCTCTCTTGGTGATCGTGTCTGGAATGATCGCGATGCCGATGGTGTGCAGGACAGTGGTGAATTTGGTATCGTTGGTCTCACGGTGGAGCTTTACCGGGATATCAATGGTGACGGTGATGCCACAGATCCCGGCGAAGGACTGGTGGCCACCACCATGACAGGAACGAATGGAGCCTATCTATTCTCCAATCTGATTTCCGGCACTTACTACGCGCTCATCCCAACCCCGCCAACTTCCTCAACACCGACCTATGATCTTGATGGTGCTGTTATCACGCCTCATCAGGCCATCCGCACACTATTGGGTAACACTGCGGCCACCGACGTGGACTTCGGGTATCAGGGCAGCGCCTCCATCGGTGACTTCGTTTGGTATGATGCAGACAATGATGGCGTGCAGGATGGTATTGCCACAGAGCCTGCCATTCCCGGTGTTCGTGTTTATCTCGACATTAATGGTGATGGCATATACGACAGCCTTACAGAACCGACAGCCACGACAGACGTCAATGGCTTGTATTCGATCACAGGACTCGTTGGAGGAACTTACACGGCCCGTGTTGATATCAGCACTCTCCCTCTTGGTTATGTTGCAACCTATGATCTTGATGGAAGCGGTTCAGACGATGTAACCACTTTTGTGTTAGGGGACACAGCAATCAAGACGGATGTGGACTTCGGCTATATCGGAACCTTGACGGTGTCGGGTCGCAGTTATCATGACCTTCTTAAAAATGGCAACTTCGATGGCGCAGATACCGGACTGGGTGGTGTGACAATCGATTTGATCTTTGACACCAATAACGATGGCACAGTAGATGCCGGAGATTCCCTGGTATTTACTGCCATCACCGCAGCAGACGGCACCTACTCTTTTGATAAAGTCATTTCAGGGAATTACCTGATTCGTGAGACGCAATTGGCAGGCTATGGATCAACTGAAAACGCGACTAACCTCATTGATATCCTCGTCGCTGGCGCGGACGTCACGGGCAATGATTTCGGCAACACCACAGGTTCTATCGCCGGTCATGTCTTCCTTGATTCAAATGATGACGGTCTCATCGACGCTGATGGGGTTGATAACATTCCCGGTAATGATGACGATGAAATACCGCTCGAAGGCGTTAGCGTCACCCTGACCTGGTCGGGTGGGGATAACATCTTCGGTAATGGGGATGATCGCACTGTGACCGTGCTGACGGATATCAATGGCGATTACATCTTTGATTACACCAATACGGCTGGGTTTGTTGCGAATGGTAATTCCACCAGAGGGCTTCTATCCACAGGTTCGTATCGCATCACGGAAGCTCAACCTGATGACTATATTGATGGTATCGACACTGAAGGCGATGCCAGCACGACTCCCGGTACGGTCACTCCTGGAACTGGTCTTCTAGGGCGTGGCGCAGATGAAATCACCGCTATCCAGATTGGCATTGCTCAAGATGCCACGGACTACAACTTCGGTGAGCTCGAACCTTCCAGCATTAGCGGGACGGTTTACATCGATGGTAATCGCAATGGAATCTTTGAACTCGGTTCCGAAGCCGGCTTCCCTGGATCCATCATCCGGCTCACGGGCAATGATATCTATGGTCGTCCTGTAAATGTCACGGTTCTCACTGATGCGGCGGGGAACTATGAATTTGAAAAACTCTATGCCAGTGATCCTGATGGCTACACGCTCGTTCAGTTGATCCAGCCTGCGGGATATCGTGATGGTTTGGAAAGCGCAGGCACAGAAGGCGGACAAGTGGGTGTTGAGATCATTAGTAAAGTGGTGCTTGGCTACAACGTGGATGCTACGGGCTACAACTTCGGTGAAGTCCGCATCCCGCCTCCGCCAGTGAAACCAAAACCCAAGGTGGAAGCGGAGCCCGAAGCGGAGCTCACGGTGCTCGACAGCTACTTCTATAACTACTTCCAAAACTTCCTGCCTTACGGTCAGGATGAAGAGGAGGAACTTGATTACCTACTCGAAACTCCTGAGGAGGGAATTCTACCGATTCTACCAATCATGCCCATGTATAGCGGTCATGCCGAACCGGGTTCGACGATCGTCATCGAAATTAAAAATGTTCGTGGAGCGACCATTGGCACTGAAACAGTGGTGGCAGATGCTGGTGGTAACTGGATCGCTAAATTTCCGAGCAGCATCGTGTATGACACTCCGACTACAGTGACCGAAACGGTGACCCGTCCGACCTATTCGGCAGGGACGGAGAAGAGCTTTAACATGCGCACGTTCTTCTCACCGGCGATCAATCCAAGTCATTTCTTCACCAAGCAATACGACGTCAATTCCGTGCTTTCAGACATGGCATCCAATCGTATGGGTGACATGCAGAAAGGTAATGAAGAGTCGCAGAGCTTTGACTGGAGCAGCTTCAATTATGAGTTTCTCACCGAAGCGGGTGTGCCTTCTTCGTAAGGGGTGAATGCCGGGAAAACATGCGAGTCATATTTGGAAACAGGTTGCTTGATGTTGGTATTCCCAAGATCAGAGAAGATGCGGTTTAAAAATCGATCTTGGCGCATCGGTGCTTCCTGATAAAGGTTCGATTCCTGTCGGGGATGCCACCCTCACTTCACTTCACGAGAGACCGGCACTGCCACCAGCACCACGGGCAGAGTCCAGTGTGACTCAAAATGGGCATGCCAGAATGCCCGGAGCACGTCATTTCCATCGGTCATCTCTGAGGTGCCGTGAAAGCTGCGCTCGAAACCACCGGCGCGAACCACCTGGCTGACCAGGGGGCCGCCGTCAAAGTTCAAGGCGATGCGGAGTTCGAGCGGTGACGCCTTGAGAAATTCTCCCAGACGACGGAGGGTGAAAAAACCGGTCTCCGTAGTTCCGAGAATGACGCGGCCAGCTTTGTCCAGGCCGACGAAGTTGCGTGAGGCGAGCCACTCCTTGTTCTCAACGGCACGAATTTCTCCTCCGGATCCGATGAGCATTGGGTATGAAACCATGGCTTCTGGAAACACTCCTATGGTTTGAAAAACTTCCTTGTCTTTCAGGTCAATGATGTCCACATGCGGGCCATTGACGACGAACGCGCCATGTGTGGACTGATAGTTCGTCGGCCCGGCTGCTTTGCCGGAAAGCCGAAGCGGTGTCAGAGGTGCGTGATCCGGTCCGCCGAAATATGCGCCGTTCACCACGACGGCGGCGCCGAGTTCACGCTGCCAGTCCTCCGCTTTGCGCGTGGCCGTCGTGTCCCAGTGAACGCTGAAACGGTAAAGCTGCGGATCAAGGCGCACGAGCACCATGCGATCAACAACCGCATCCTTCACCTGCAGCTTCAGTTCCGCAGTCTCCAGTCCCGGTGAACGCAATTCCCAGCGAAGCTCCGAACTCGTGGGCATGGGGACGTTTTCCTGCATCGCGATGCGGAGCCATGCCGGACGTGTGGCAAAAAGGATTCCCCAGGCCAGCACCACAGTCATGCCCAGACCCAGCGCAGAACGCGACATCCATTTCCGCCGGATGATCTTGCCGATGATCAAAGCCGCCAAACAGAGTAGAAGCAGCAGGCCGAATATTCGCGCCGTGTAGCTGACTGTGGTGTCATTCGGCAGAATCTTCGACAGCCAGAATTGGAACTTCCATTGCCACATGAGTCAATAGGGTGATGAAGTCTTCATCGGCTGAATAAATCACTGTGCGTGCCGGTGCGCTCGAAGCGGACGTGCGCTCCATTTTCCGTGAGCGAGTAAATCAGCAGCCAGTCCGGCTCAAGATGGCAGTCGCGGCTTCCGGCGAAATTGCCCCGCAGCGGATGATCTTTGAGGCGAGGCGGCAGCACTTTGCCTACGATCAGCCAATCGAGCGCCTCCTTGAGCTTTTCCATGTCCTTTCCGCGCCGGGTGGCGAGCTTCACATCTTTCTTGAATTGGCTCGCGCGGCTGAACGTCCTCACAACCCAAGGTCGGCGTAAAGTTCTTTCTTGGTTCGAAACCGCTTCACACCTTTGCCGGTCTTGCTGTCATTGAGCGTGCGGACGGTAAGTTCGTTGGGAATGCGGACATCAAAGGGCAGTCCGCCTTGCAGCCTGATCTGGCGGTAAAGCAGATGAATAGTCTCCGACGCTGTGAGTCCGAGATGAGAAAGAATGTCCTCGACCTCGCCCTTCAGCTTAGGTTCGACCCGGGCACGGATGGTTGCGGTTTTGCTCATGATGCAGTTGTAGCACAAATAGGGCTACATGCAAGAACAGACACCTGTCTGCAGCCCGCTATAATACTTCCTTCAACGTCGCAATGCACCGCCGGTTCTGTTCCATGGTGCCGACGGAGATGCGCACCCATTCGGGCAGTTTGTATTCGGCCATGGCGCGGATGATGATGCCTTTGTCGAGCATCTTCTGGAAGACTGCATTGCCGTCGCCTACTTTGACAAGAACGAAATTCGCATGGCTGGGAACGAACTCGAGATTCAGCTTCGCGAATTTATCTTGGAGATAGGAGCGGCCTTCGTCGGTGATTTGACGGGTCCGGTTTTGATGCTCGTCATCCATAAGACCCGCGACCGCCCCTGCTTGGGCGATGGCGTTGGCATTGAAAGGTTGCCGTGTCTTGTGGAGCACGCCGACCAAGTCTTCAGGGCCGATACCGTAGCCAATGCGTAAGCCGGCGAGCCCTTGAATCTTGGAGAACGTGCGCAGCAAAATAACATTTCGTCCTTCGCGAACAAACTTTATCGTGTCCTGCGGTTCCTGCACGAACTCGTAGTAGGCTTCGTCGATCACCGTCACGACATGCTCCGGCACGCGATCCATGAAGCGCTCCAAGGCTTCCATTGTTACCATGGTGCCGGTGGGATTATTGGGGTTGGCGATGAACACTTCCTTCGTGCGCGGCGTGATCGCGGCCAGCATGGCATCGAGATCATGCACGAATCCGGGATCGGGCACCTCGATGGTCTGCGCGCCGAAGAGCGTGGCCATGAGCTTGTAAACCACGAAGGCGTGCTCGGCGGTGATGATGTTGTCGCCGGGTTTGAGAAAAGCGTGGCCGATGAACTCGATGATTTCGTTGGAGCCGTTGCCGAGGATGATCTGGCCCAAGGTGACGCCGAACTTCTTTGCCAGCGCATCGCGCAGTTTGAAGCCGAATCCGTCGGGATAGATGTGCGCCTCTTGCAGCGCCTGGGTCATGGCCTCGATGGCCTTGGGCGATGGACCGAGCGGGTTCTCGTTCGACGCCAACTTAATGATGTCCGAGGGCTTCAGGCCGCGCTCGCGGGCCAGCTCCTCGATGGGTTTGCCGGGCTTGTAGGAGACGAGGTCTTTGAGCTGGGGATTGGCGTGGTTCCAGACGTTCATGCGAACATCTTCCATGCGCGAAGATTGCCAGTTTGCAAGAGCGTCGCGATCACGAATCAGGGCGCGACCGCGGCATGCCCGAACAGTCCTGGCAACCAGGTGGTGAGCGCCGGGATGTAGGTGATGAGCAGCACGCCGAGGAAGAGCAGCACGAGCATCGGCAGCACCGCGCGCATGACCTCGATCATCGGCTTATTGAAACGATAGGACGCCAGCAGCAGATTGAGCCCGATGGGCGGAGCCAGGAAGCCGAGTTCCATGTTCGCGAGAAACATGATTCCCAGATGGATAGGGTCCATGCCGAACGCGGCGCCGAGGGGCACCAGCAGCGGCACGACGACGACGATGGCCGCATAAATCTCGATCAATCCGCCTACGAAAAGGAGAACGACATTCAATGCCAGCAAGAAAATCCATTTGGAATGAATCGTGGCCGTGGCCCACTCCACGAGCTGGTCGGGAATTTGCTCGAACACGAGATAGTTCGTGAAACCAAGCGCCACTCCGAAGATCAACAACACGCCGCCTACGAGCATTCCGCAATCGGCCATCACCCGCGGAGCATCGCGCAGCGCCTTGAAGTTGCGGTGGATCACCACTTCAACCACGAACGCATAGAGTGCCGTAACTGCGGCAGCTTCGACCGGCGTGGCGAATCCTCCGAACAGGGCCACGAGCGCAACCACGGGCAGCAACATTTCCCAGACGGAAGCGAGAAGCGCGCTCCAGGCCTCGCGAGAATCAAACTTGCGGCGTTCGCTTTTCGCGACAGGCGGCTGCACCCAGATTCCCCACAGCGCTGTGAGGCCCACCAGCAGTAATCCGGGGATCAACCCGCCGAGGAACATCTGCTCCATTGTGACTGATCCGCCTGCGGAACCGCCGGAGCCGGCGTTGGAACTGGCGACGATGGAATAAAGAATCAATGGCAGACACGGCGGAAACAGTATGCCGAGCGATCCCGATGCCGTGAGCAGGCCAATGGCATTGCGCTCCTTGTAACCTGAGGCCAGCAGCACGGGAAGCAGCAGGCCGCCGAGCGCGAGGATGGTCACGCCGGAGCCGCCGGTGAACGAAGTGAAAAACGCACAGACCAGCGCGGTAATGATCGCGGGACCGCCGCGCATGCCGCCAAGCCAGGCGTTGAATACGCGGATGAGCCTTTTTGAAGCGCCGCCTTCGGCGAGAAAATATCCCGCGAGCGTGAAAAGCGGGATCGTGGGCAGGGAGGGATTCGTTACCAGCTGATAATGCGTCAGCGGCACACTGGCGATGGATCGGATGCTCTGTTCCTGTCCCCAGAACAAAATGATCGCCGCACCGCCGAGCGTGGCGAAAATCGGCGCGCCGAGAATCGTCGCTGTAAGCAGCAGCCCCAGCGCCCACGGAACGATGCGCTCCGCTTCGGCGGGCGGATGCAGCGCGAACCACGTGATCAGGGCGATGAGCGCCGTCGCAGCCAGTCGCCCGCGCCAGTGTGCCGCCGCGCTCCAGGCGAGACGCAGGGCGATGATGCCGAACCCGAGCGGCATCACGATCTGCAACCACCAGGCGGGAAAGCCTTCCATGATCATCGTGCCGCCTTCACGATCCGTGCGAACGAATTCCACGCTGGCGACACACAGGAAACCCGCGATGACAGCAGCGATGCTGCCTGACCAGCCGTTGGCCACTACGCGCCATCGTGGAGGCATTACCGTTGTCAGCGCCGAGAGCGCGAGCAGTTTGCCCTCGCGCGCGGCCACGGCACCACCCACCATCCCGATGATCAGCGTGAGGTGCTGGAGGAACGCGCTTTGAGCCGGAATGCCTGTGTGAAAAAATTTACGCAGCACAATTTCGATCAACGGGAGCAGCACCACCGCTGCCAGCGCCAGAACCAGCAGCGCATTCTCCACGCGCCGCAGCCAGAGCCGCCAGCCGGTCGGCAGTTGCCCGGGTGTCTCGGAAAATTCCGGGACTGGACTGCTCATGGCTTTTGCCCCTTTTCGCCGTGCTTGACTTCGAGGAGCCTTTTCACTTCATCAAAGATGTCTTCAGGCACGAGCTTGCCCCGGATGCGGGGATAGGCCTTGTCCAGCATCGCATGCCACGCGGCTTCATCGGATGCCGAGGGTTTGTGAACTTTGAGTCCGCGTTTTACCATGGCAGCGACAGCTTCATCCGCCTCCTTGCGGCTGGCGATTTTGATCTCGTTCCCGGCCATGGTGGCGGCCTTCATCAATTCCACCCGCGTCGTCTCCGGCACCGCATCCCAGACGGCCTTGCTCACCACGGCGGCTCCGACTAGCGGCGCATAGTTCAGCGCCAGCATGTGCGAGGCGGCGGTGTCCACCTGCGTGGCCAGCGCGACGAAGGGCGGCATGGGAACCGCGTCGATCAATCCTGTTTTTAAGCCCGGCAGGATATCGTTTGTTTCCAAGGACACCGGCTTGAGTCCTAGATCCCGCATCAGGGCCAACTGCTCGGGATCGCCCGCCCACACAAAGAGCTTGAGCTTCTTCAAGTCATCCGGTGTCCGCACTTCCGATCGCGTAAAAAATCGAACCCAACCGGCATCACCCCAGAACAAAACTTTGAAGCCCTTGTCCTCCAGCCGTTTCTCCAGCATTGGCTGCATCTTCTCGCCGACGTAATCGACATCTTCAAGATCACGGAACATCATCGGCATGTTCTGCAAACCGCTGACTCCCGGCTCGATCAAGGTCAGGCCGACCGCCGTCAGCAGTCCAGCCTGCAACTGTCCCTGGCGGATGCGGCGCACCATCTCCGCTTCACCACCCATGGATCCATCCGGATAAATCGTCAGTGTGATGGCTCCGTTCGATGATTTTTTCCAGGCCTCGCCCATATTTTGCAACTGGCGGTAGTAGCTTGATCCCTTGGGCACCAAAGTGCCAAGTCGGATTTTAGAGGGGGCCGCTGCGAGCGCGACGGATTGGAATGATGCCAGACCAAGTGATGCGCAAAGCGTGGAGCGCAGAAAACGACGGCGGGGAAGGGGAGGTTGGTTCATGGATTGGGAAGGAGAGGAGTGGCGGAACCGTTGGATTCCGTGGCTGGTTTATCCGGCGGCAATTCGGGCAGGATCAAGTCATCTTTGCGCGCCAGCAACCATTTCGCCCGACGCTGCATCACAGTGTTCGAGAGACGGATTTTTGGATGTGCATCGACATCAATGGCCAGCGCCTTGTTGAGCAGTGATTCAAATTCCTTGGCGTTTTGTTTCGGAATGGCCACGGCCTCCGCCAGCGAAACGTAGGGTCCGGCGTCGATGCCATTCGACAGGGTCACCGCGCGCTCGAAATGCTTTCGCGAACGTCCCGTGGCATCGCCTTTCACGCCCTGGCGGTTCATTTCATACTTGATGAGAAAAGCGTGAATCGCCCCGTGGTCAAAGCTCTCGTCGAGTTCCAACGCGCGGTCGATCATGGCTTCGACCATCAATTGGTCACCCACCGTCTCCGGCTTGTCCGCGCGAATGCGCAGTCCGCCCGAGGCTGCTGTCCAATAGGTGAGCGGCACGTCCTTTTTCGTGAGCTGTTTCACGGCCTGCCTTGGATTGTCGCGTAACTGCTTCTCGAACCCAGGATGATCCACCTCCAGTCCTCTCATGCCGTAGTTCCAGGCGCGGCGGAACATCTTGGTGGCCCGGTCGCGCTTTTCATTGGCCGCGACCAGATCCTTGTCCTCCAGTTCATCCGCCTCCTGCGCGATAAACGCGTAGCCGTATTGCGTGAAATAGCTCGTTGAGGCCAGGAGGAGACCGCGGTGCTTCGGTGTCTCCGCCAGCAGACTCTCCATCATTTTCAAGCTGAAGGGGATCGCATTCTTCACAAACTCCGGATCGTCATCACTGCTGAAGGTGGTGCCCGAGCCCGAGAGGACATCGCCCGCCTTGTTAATGGCCGACTTCTTCAGCGAACCACAACCGCTGCCTAACACGGCGACGAG
>JANNQW010000137.1:0-1555 GCA_031400955.1 Verrucomicrobiota bacterium | reverse complement strand
TTCTTTCCCTTCGGCAGGTGGGTGTCCCAGGTGCGCCCGGACTCGGGTTCGACGTGCGTGAAGCCGGTGCCGGCCGGGGGATTCGGAATGCGAATCAGATGCTGACAGCCGGGACATTGAATCTGCCGGCCGGCGAAATGCGCTTCGCACTTCAGCGGCTGGTCGCAGTGTGGACAGTAAAACTTGAATTCAGAGGTGCTCATAGGTTCCAGCTCCATAAGCGCAAAATCCGGTGGAAAAGTATATCGAAATTTTCCTCCATACTTTTCATCCCCAAATTGCGCTTAATCTGGTAGATGAATGAGCCTGATCAAATGATTAACCGGGAAAACGCAGTTGAATCAACCCCCAGGCGCCAAGACGCGGAGCGGCAAACGACTGATTTCCTTGTTTCGGTCAATCGCCGGATGAGTCACCCAGACCGGGCTTGCCTCGACCGTTTCTCCGCCGCTTGCGCCTTTGCTGCTTGGCGTCTTTGCGTTAACTGCCGATGATTTTATGATCAACCCAACCCCGCAACGGGAAGAAGCCCTGTTTCAGGCCGCCGTCCAACTGACTGGCGGAGAGCGCGCTACGTTTCTGAACGGCGCCTGCCACGGCGATCCCGCCCTACGCCAGCGGCTCGAATCCCTGCTCACCGCGCACGATGCCAAGGATTCATTCCTGGAACCCGAAGCGCCGCAGTCCGGCCGCGAACCCCTCAAAACGATCAAGCTGGAACTGCCCGCCGAGGAACCACCCGACGAAGCCGTGGGCCAGACGCTCGGGCGCTACAAATTGCTGGAGCGCGTCGGCGAAGGCGGTTGCGGCGTGGTCTATGTCGCGGAGCAGACCGAGCCGGTGCGGCGGCGGGTGGCCTTGAAAGTCATCAAGCTGGGGATGGACACCAAGCAGGTGGTGGCCCGGTTCGAAGCGGAGCGGCAGGCGCTGGCCATGATGGATCATCCGTGCATCGCGCGCGTATTCGACGGCGGCGCGACGCAGACGGGCCGGCCTTACTTCGTCATGGAACTGGTGCGCGGCATTCGCATCACCGACTACTGCGACCAGGCCAACCTGAGCACCAAGGAGCGGCTCGACCTGTTCATCAAGGTCTGTCACGCCATCCAGCACGCCCATCAGAAGGGCATCATCCACCGCGACATCAAGCCGTCGAACATCCTGGTGACGCTGCACGACGGCGTGCCAGTGCCCAAGGTGATTGATTTCGGCATCGCCAAGGCGACGCAGGGTGAGCTGACCGACAAGACGATCCACACCCAGTTCCAGCAGTTCATCGGCACACCGGCCTACATGAGCCCGGAGCAGGCGGAGCTGAGCGGGCTGGACATCGACACGCGCAGCGACATCTACAGCCTGGGCGTGTTGCTCTACGAATTGTTGGTGGGCCAGACGCCGTTTGATGCTAAGGAGATGATTCAGGGCGGCCTCGACGCGCTGCGGCAGATCATCCGGGAGAAGGAACCGCTGCGGCCGAGCACTAAACTCAGCCAGACGCTCGCAACAGCCGCGCGAATGCGGAATGCGGAACGCGGAACGCGGAACGCAGAATCTC
>JANNQW010000136.1:0-3827 GCA_031400955.1 Verrucomicrobiota bacterium | reverse complement strand
GTGGCGCGGAAAGAAAGGCAGCATTTTCGAGGGCGGCGTGCGCACACCCTGCATCATGCGCTGGCCGGGACGCATTCCCGCGGGCACCACCTGCAACCAGATCGCCGGCAACATCGACATGCTGCCCACGTTCGCAAAAATCACCGGCACCACGCCACCGCAGGATCGCGTGATCGATGGACGAGATATCACGCCGCTCATGTTCAAGACTGACGCGCCGCCGGTGCGCGACACGCAGTTGTATTTCAACGCCTGGGATGACAAGCTCGGCGCCATCCGCCAGGGCGACTGGAAACTCTTCCTCACCAGCGCGACGAGGAAAAGCAAGCCTAAGAATGGCGCGGGCTCCCATACCAAAGACGCTGGCAGCGCCGAAGTTGGTGATGGAACCTTGTTCGATCTGGCCAAGGATCCCTATGAGACCGCCGATGTCGCCGCCGCGCACCCCGACATCGTTGACAGGCTCCGCGCCGAGGCGCAACGTCACGAGCAGGATATCCATCAGCACCGCCGTCCTGTTGGTCAAATAAATGACATCTCCAAGCAAAACTGAAAATTTCGCACACCAACCCAGCCACAACCCGATGAAATCGACCAACCGCATCCGCCTCTCCGCTTCTTCCGCCGCAATCCGTGCTATCTCTTTGACGATACTGTGCCTCGTGCTTCTCCAGTCGGTTGCCACTTCAGCCATAGAGGAGGGGACAAAACCCAAGGATTGGCCAGCCAACCCTGCAAAACACCAAGTCGTCGTGCGCCGCGAAGCTGCGGATAAACAACAGGCCGCCATGATCGCCGCCGCCGAGGCAGTGCCGACGTCCAAGGAAGCATTGCGCCAGGCCGCCGGTGATGCCGCTGTGCCTGAAGGCGAAAAAGTTTGGTGGTATAAAGAGGAACTCGGTATCCGCATCCCCTGCGCAATCACCGCTGACGCCGTTGCTTATTATTCGAACTTGGTAGAAAAATATGGTAAGCAGAACATGAAAGGTTATGCCGAGCCTTCCAGTCGTCTCGATTATCACGCCGACGTCAAATTCCACAAGGAGTTCAAATTTGATGGCATAACCTACAACGACGTCCATGTCGTCACCATGAAACTCACCTTTTCCGAGAACTTCGCCGCCGACTCGACCGCAGGCATGCAATTCCAGAAGGAGCGGATGGTGGTTCTCGATAAGGGGGGCAAGGCGCTGCTTGTCACAGGCGATGGCCCGACCGAAGTGCCGATCCTGATGATTTAGCAATCTTTTGAAAAATTGACCTGTCACCCGGCATCACCCCCATGCGTAGCATTCTAATTCTGTTCGTCGCAGCTATTGCGCCATTGTTCGTCACATCCCACCTTCATTCCGAGGAGGCTTCCCCATCCGTCCCCACTCCGGCACCTGGTGAATTCGGCAGCGACGAGCCTATCGAACGCGCCGATCTGCCCTCGCGAGGCATTCTGAACTTCAAGCTCGAAGACAAAAACAAAAACTTTGTAACCGGGGAGCATTGGGAACAATACAACTTCCCCTTCAAATCGAAACGCTGGGGAAAATACTCCGTGCGCATGACCTACGTCCTGAAAAGCGCCTCTCTCGGCGTGCAGTTCAAGTTTGGCGAAGAACGGCTCAAGAAACAACTGACAACCACCGCCGGCCAGCCGAAACACGCCTGGCTGGGTGAGATTTACATCCCCGCCGCAGGCGATCAATTGATGGCGCTCTACACTCCGAACGGCGTTGCCTGGAACACCTTTGAATTGCTCGAAATCTCATTAGTCCCGGCGGCTGAGGGCGAAGAGATCACTCAGGCAGAAGACGGCAGCGTGCTGTTGCTCGCGAAAGACGCCACCACCTGGAGCGAGAACTTGCGTTACGAGCCGAAGCCCGAGAAAAACTGCCTAGGCTATTGGACGCTGGCGGAGGATTTTGCTGAATGGGAAATGAAGATGCTAAAACCGGGAAGTTACAAGGTGACTCTCTATCAAGGCAGCAAACCCGGCGGCAGCGAAATCACGATGCAATTTGCCGATCAGAAATTCGATTTCACCGTAAAAAACACGGGCGACTTTCACAAGCCGGAACCCGTCGAGATCGGCGTGGTGAAAGTGGACAAGCCCGGCACCTATCGTCTGGCGATCAAGCCACGGAAAAAAATCGGTGGCGCGATCATGGACATTCAGAAAATGGTGCTCGCACCTGCACCGTAAGTGCCTTCTGCGGCCCTCCGCAGAAACTTCAGCCATCGCGCGAAAGCGCGATGCGCGACCAATTTGCCGCTGTTCTTTCGTCTTGCTCATCCACGCGCTGTGCGCATAGCTCTTTTGTCTGTGAATCCACATGATTTTGTCCAAGACATCCACCTTGCATGACGCACTCAGCGGGTGTTCCTCGTGGGAGGATGTCCAGCGCAAGTGGCACCCCCTTGCTGAGAAGCAGAAGGGCGATTGCTTTGAGCATCTCGTCAAAGCCTGGCTTCAGCTTGAGCCGGAATATGCGACCAAGCTCAAGCATGTCTGGCTGCATCGGGAAGTGCCGCAGGCGATCGCAAAGAAACTTAAGCTGCCTGCAACCGATCAGGGCATCGACATCGTCGCGGAAACCCACGACGGAGAGTTCTGGGGCATCCAGTGCAAGTATCGGCATGATACCGATCACTCCCTGACCTGGCGGGAGATTTCCACGTTCACCGGTCTGGCCTTTGGCGTCTGCCGGGGAATCTCTTTCGGCCTCATCTGCTCCACCACGGAGCGCATCACTCATGTGCTGAAGGATCAGGAAAAGATCGGCTTCTGCGCGCTGGATGTCTGGCAGACTCTTGATGCCGAATTCTTTAAGCGCCTGCGGGCGCACCTCGCCCACAAGCCAGAAACACTGAAGCCGCTGCGTCCGCGTCCGCACCAGAAGGAGGCCGTGAAGGACGGTCTGAAACATTTCGTCACCGGCAAAGCAAAGCGCGGGAAGCTCATCATGCCCTGTGGCAGTGGCAAGAGCCTCACCGCCTACTGGCTCGCCCGGGCGCTGGATGCGCGTCGTATTGTCATCGCCGTGCCCAGCCTTGCCCTCATCCGGCAGACGCTGAAAGTCTGGCTGCGTGAGTCCGTCGCCAGCCGCCAGGCCGTGCGGTGGATCTGTGTTTGCAGTGACGAATCCGCAGGCCGAATCGAACGCAATGACGTCGCAGTCTTGCGCCAGGACATCGGTGTTCCATGCCTCACTGACTCCAACGAAATCTCTACCTGGCTGAAGCAGAAGCACCGTGGGCTGACGGTCGTCTTCACCACCTACCAGAGCGGCGAGACGCTCTCCACCGCTGCCCGCTCCGCGAAGTTACGCTTCGATCTCTGCATCATGGACGAGGCCCACAAGACGGTGGGAGCCACGGATAAGCTGTTCTCCCATCTCCTGCACGATGCGAATCTGCCCATCCGCCGCCGCGTCTTCATGACGGCCACCGAGCGGCGCTATCGCGGCCAGAGCGATGACGTGTTGAGCATGGATGATCCCGATGTTTACGGCGAGACCTTCCACCTGCTCAGCTTCAAACAAGCGCTGGAGTATGACCCGCCCATCCTCAGCGATTACAAGATTCTCACCATCTTCGTCTCCCGCGATGAGGTCGCGAAGTTGATTCGGCAGAATGTCTTCGTAAAGCCGGATAAGGGCAAATGGGACAAGGAGATTGAGGCCGACATGCTCGCTTCGCTCATCGCCCTGCGGAAAGCGATGGAGAATCATCCAGTCCGTCATGCGGTCTCCTTTCATTCCAGCATCCAGCGGGCGGGCCTGTTTAAGCTGCACAACGAAGCCTTCACCCGGGCCTTCCCCGAATATGGCAACATG
>JANNQW010000135.1:0-14029 GCA_031400955.1 Verrucomicrobiota bacterium | reverse complement strand
ATCTGCCCGCGTGGCTGGAGACAAATTTCATGAAGGACTACCATTTCATTGTCAAGAACCTGGAACGCCCCCAGCTCTTTGGGAAATGGCGGATCGATCTGGACCGCGCCAGGCTCCGGCCGGGAAAACATAAGATTGAGTGTTGGGCGCTGGACTTCAAGGACGGCTCGGTTCGCAGAATCGGAGACGGATTTTTTGCCGACGGGCTTTGAAGCGGGGTGCGCCGCCGCTCCATCCCGGAGGATTTTTGAACGTAGTGGCCGGAGTTCGGGTTCCGTCAGATTATGAGCCGCAATTAATTGCCTTCTGTGACAACTCTGTCAGAGTCGCACGCTGTTTTATGGGCAACAAACAAATAAATAAATCTGCGCGCATCGGCATCTCTGGCACGGGATTCATCGGTGCCGGGTTGCATCGGCGAATTCCGCAGTGCGATGGCATGCAGATCGGCCGGGTGCTCACGCGCCGGCCGCTAGCATCAGTGGGAGGGATTGATGACGCGCTTCTCACGAATTCCATCGACGAACTTATCGAGAACTCTGATCTGGTCGTGGAGTGCAGCGGCGATGTGTTGCGGGCGGCTACGGTCATCGACCGCGTTCTTTCCGCCGGGCTTCCGGTGGTCACCATGTGCGCCGAGTTTCATGTGACGGTGGGATCGTATTTCTCCACGAGAGGCGTGCTGACGGATGCGGAGGGCGACCAGCCGGGATCGCTTGCCGCGCTGCACGAGGAGGCTCTGGACATGGGCTTCCATCCGCTGGTCTATGGAAACATGAAGGGCTTTCTCAATCACAATCCCATCAAGGAAGAAGTTGAGCACTGGGCGCGACGCGGCGGCATCAGCCCCGTGCAAGTGACGAGCTTCACTGACGGCACCAAGATGCAGATCGAAAACGCGCTCGTGGCCAACGGCCTGGGCGCCACCATCATGCAGCGCGGCATGATCGGCATGCAGAACGCGCTGCTGGAAGATGCCGCCATCGCCTACGGCCGCAAGGCGCTCTCCATCCACAAACCGATCGTTGACTATGTCCTCAATCCTCGGCTGCCCGCCGGCGTTTTCATCGTGGCGGAGCATCGCTCGGAACCGCCCGAAGTGCTGCGTTACTACAAGCTGGGCGAAGGTCCATTCTACACATTGCTGCGCCCCTACCATCTCTGTCACCTCGAACTCCCGCGCACCATCCGGCGCGTGCTCGACGGTCGCGGTCCACTGCTTAACAATTCACCCCAGCCCCACATCAACGTGGCCGCTGTGGCCAAGGACGATTTGCCCGCCGGCACCGTCATCAACACCGCCATTGGCGGTCACGAACTGCGCGGCGAAGCCGTCAAGATTGCGGACCTGCCGGACGCCCCGCCCATCGGAATCCTCACCGGTGCCACGTTGAGGCACTCCGTTTCCGCAGGGCAGACGATCACGCTCTCCGATGTGGACATCCCGGACAGCATCGCCAAGATGGCGTGGGAAGCCACTTGGCCAAAAGAATTATCCTGATCGAACAAACCTTTTATTTTATAAATCATGCTTCAAGGCAAAAAGATCGCCGTCACCATGCCGGCTTACTTCGCGGAAAAAACGGTGGAGAAGACTTTCCGCGACATCCCGCGCGAGTTCGTGGACACCGTGATTCTCGTGGATGACGGCTCGAAGGACAACACCTTCACCGTCGCGCAGGGGCTGGGCATCCAGACGCATCGCAATGAGGCCAACCTCAACTATGGCGGCAATGTGAAGCGCTGCCTCCAGCTTGCGCTCGACTCCGGGGCGGACATCATTATTCAGCTTCATCCCGACTACCAATATCCGCCGAAACTCGCATTGCCGATGGCCGCCATGCTCGCGACCGGTTCCTATGATCTCTGCCTGGCTGCGCGGCTGGGCGGCAGGAGCGACACTCATGGTGCGATGCCGTTCTGGCGGCTTCTGCCCAACAGGGTGATCACCCTGGCGATGGATTTTTGCCTTGGCACCAAGCACACCGAATATCACACTGGCTACCGCGCCTACACCCGCAAACTTTTGGAGACCGTGCCTTTCCATTCGTTCAGCAACACCTTTATCTTCGACAACCAGATGTTCATAGGCGCGCTGCGGCACGGTTTCGCCACCTGCGAAGTTTCCTGTCCCACGCAATACGAGGAGGACAGCAGTTCCATCAGCTTCAACAAAGCGCTGCGCTACGGTTTCCACTGCCTGAAAATTTCCGGGGCATACTTGTGGGAGCGGCTCACCGGGAAGAAGAAGCCTGTCGCCTGAACCGGGCAGACCGCCGTTCCGACGGAAACACGACACTCTTGTCGTGTCATTGTCCGTAGTTCCAGCGCGCCCGCGCTGTCGATCCTCCCCCGACGACAGGAGTGTCGTCGTTCCGACGGAAACTCGACACTCTTGTCGTGCAGCGGCTGTGGGTCAGCGCCCGCGCTGTCGATCTCACCCCGACGACAAGAGTGTCGTCGTTCCGATTGTAAAAATAGCTTTGCAAGCTTGACCCCACCTGGCCTTGACCACACCATCGCGGCATGTCGCTACCGAAGGATGTCATTTTTGTCGATCCTGATCGCGACATCGAACGTCATCACAAAAACCTCCCGCACTGGCAGCAGGATGGCGCGACTTTTTTTCTGACCTTTCGTCTGGACGACTCCATCCCGCGACATCTGCTGAAGATCTGGCAGGACGAACGCGATATCTGGCTGCGGCTTCACCCGGAACCGTGGAGTTCGCAGATTGAAGATGAATACCATGTCCGTTTTCCCGGCCGCATTGATCGCTGGCTCGACGAGGGTCACGGTTCCAATTTACTGCTTGATCCGCGAGCATCTGGCATTGTAGCGTCGGTTCTGCAGACCTTTGACGGCATACGATACTCGAACCATGCTTGGGTGGTCATGTCCAACCACGTTCACGCGCTGTTCACCTTGCACACGGGTTACCGGTTGAAAAATACTGTCAAATCATGGAAGGGCGTGTCCGCGCGAAAGATCAATGCGCTTTTGTCTCGCCAAGGCTCGCTTTGGATGATGGATTACTTTGACCGTCTGATCCGTGATGAGGCTCATTTCTGGCGCTGCGCGAGTTATATCCGCGGCAATCCCTCAAAGGCCGGCATGGATGTTTCGACGATCATGCTGCACGAGAGCGATTCCGTGAGGGAGCACCTCAATGCTGCCGGAGCATGATGTCCGACGACAGGAGTGTCGTCGTTCCGATGGAATCACGACACTCTTGTCGTGTCATTGTCCGAAGTTCCAGCGCGCCCGCGCTGGCGATCTCCCTACCCCCCGACGACAGGAGTGTCGTCGTTCCGACGGAAACACGACACTCTTGTCGTGTCATTGTCCGCGGTTCCACGCACCCGCGTGGCGATTTCACGCCGACGACAAGAGTGTCGTCGTTCCGTCGGAAGACACCACCATCAGGCAATAATCTCTTTGACCACCTTGCCCGCAACATCCGTGAGCCGGAAGTCGCGGCCCTGAAAACGGTAGGTGAGGCGCTCATGATCCACGCCCAGCAGGTGCAGCAGGGTGGCGTGGAAATCATTCACGGACACCGGATCGCGGGCGATGTCGTATCCCAGTTCATCCGTTTCACCGAAGGTCATGCCGCCTTTGATGCCGCCTCCGGCCATCCAAAAGGTGAAACACTGGCGGTGATGATCGCGTCCATAGCTGTTAAGTTTCAACGCGAGTGCGCCCTGTGAATAGCAGGTTCGTCCGAATTCGCCGCCCCAGATGACGAGGGTGTCTTTGAGCAAGTCCCGCTGCTTGAGATCGCGGATGAGCGCGGCGCAGGGACGGTCGATCTCGGCCGCCATCGAAGGATATTTTTTCGCCAGGCTGCGATGATGATCCCAGCCGGGATGGTAGAGCTGGATGAATTTCACGTCCCGTTCGGCCAAACGGCGCGCGAGAATGCAGTTGGCGGCGAAGCTTCCGGGCGTCTTGGCATCAGGGCCGTACATCTCCAGGATGTTCGCCGGTTCACCGCTGACGTCCGTGGCTTCCGGCACGCTGGCCTGCATCCGGAAGGCCATTTCGTATTGTTCGATGCGGCTGCTGATTTCGGCATCCGGTCTCGCGGCCAGCTCCATCTCATGAAGCTGGCGCAGGCTGTCCAGCATCCGGCGTGTGTCGCCGCGACTCACGCCCTGCGGATCACCCAGATAAAGCACGGCATCCGCGGCGGCGCGGAACTGGACGCCTTGATATTGCGTGGGCAGGAAGCCGCTGTCCCAGAGGCGGCCGCTGAGGGGCTGGTCCGCAGTTTTTTTTGTCACCAAAACGATGAAGCCCGGCAGATCCTTGTTGTCCGTGCCCAGTCCATATCGGACCCAGGCGCCAATGCTCGGGCGCCCCGGCAGTGGTGCGCCCGTCTGCATCACGGTGAGCGCGGGGTCGTGATTCACTGCTTCAGAGTGCATGCTTTTCACAAAGCACAGATCGTCCACCACTTTCGCGGTCTCCGGAAACAGCTCGCTGACCCACGCGCCGCTCTGTCCGTGCTGGGCGAATTTGTAGGAGGAGCCGACCAGGGGGAAGGTGTTCTGCGCGCCTGACATTCCGGGAAGGACCTTGCTCTTTCGGAACGACTCGGGCAGTTCTTCACCGGCTCGCTTTGTCAGCAGGGGTTTGTGGTCAAAGGACTCGAACTGCGATGGTCCGCCGCTCATGAAGAGGAAGATCACCCGTTTCGCCTTGGGGGCGAAATGAGGCAAACCAGACAGCCCGCCCTGCGCAGCCTGGGCCGAGCCGAGCATGTCCGCCAGCGCGAGTCCGCCGAAACCCATGCCCATGCGACTGAGCATCTCACGACGTGAGAGACCGTTCGGGGACCAGATGCCGGGGCAGAGTGGGGAGGAAGTCATTGAATCAAGGTTTCATCACGCATTCATCATATCCCAGCAAGGCCCGCGTCAGCATGGTGGTGGCGGCAACTTCCACGGCATCGAGCTTTTCGTCCACGGGCGCTTCGCCATTTTTACGGCGAAGATTTTCCACGTCAACGGGACTGGATCGGAACCGTTCGCGCTCATCGTGGATGAGCCGGGTGAGAACCTGGGTTTGATTATCGGAAGGGTTTTGGCTGGTGAGGAGCCGGAAGGCTTTGCGGCTGCGGGCGGTGTCATCGGAGGGAAATTCCCGCACCAGGTTTTCGGCGAGCACGCGCGCTGACTCGATGAATTGGGTATCGTTAAACAGAACCAGCGCCTGAAGCGGTGTGGCGCTCCTGTCCCGCCGCGACTTGCAAAATTCGCGGGTGGGCGCATCAAAGATCGTCATCGACGGCGGCGGCAGGGTGCGGCGCCAGAAGGAGTAAAGGCTGCGGCGCCAGAGGTCGGCACCCTTGCTCTGGAGGTAGGTGTGCTGGGTGCCGGAGTCTTCCCAGAGACCGGCGGGCTGGTAGGGCATCACGGGCTTGCCGCTGAAGCGGCGGTCCAGAAGGCCGCTGACTGCGAGAGCGTTGTCGCGCAGTTGTTCCGCGGTGAGCCGTTGCCGGGGGCCTCTGGCCAGCAGGTCGTTGTCCGGATCGGACACCAGCAAATCGGGATTCCCCGGCATGGAACTCTGGCGATAGGTCTGGCTCAATACGATCTGGCGGCAGAGAGCTTTGACGTCCCAGCCCTTGTCCATGAAATCCACGGCCAGCCAGTCGAGCAGTTCGGGATTCGAGGGGAGCTGGCCTTGAATGCCGAAGTCCTCACTGGTCGGCACGATGCCGCGGCCAAAAAACATCTGCCACATGCGGTTCACATAGACGCGGGCGGTGAGCGGATTGCGCCGGTCCACCAGCCATTGCGCCAGGCCGACGCGGTTTTTTGGCAGGTCAGCAGGGAAGGCAAAAACACTTTCCGGCGTGCGCGGACTCACCACCTCGGCCGGAGAATCATAGCGGCCTCTGGCGAGAACATGCGTTTCGCGGTGGTGTTCCGCGGGCATTTCCCGCATGACCATGATTTCCTGCATCTTCATGGAGAGCTGGTTCTCATCTTCCCTGAGCGCGCGCAGTTCGGCGGTGTGTTTTTTCCACAGCTCGTCTTTTTCGCGCAGCCACCATTCGAAGGATTCGGACAAGGGCGAGTCAGTTTTCACTCCCGTGGCAAGACGCACTTCCAGCGGGGAAAGCTCCACGTCATAGACAAGAAAATCGTCCAACGTCGTGTTGCAGAGGCTGCGGTCGTTGAACCGTCCTGCCAGGCCGAGCATGGCGGACTCCACTTTGTCTTTGTCCGTATAGGCGGAATCGTAGGTGACATCCTTGTACAAGTTGTCGCGCACGACGGAAGCGGCGGCGGGTAGGCCGTTGACATAAAGTTTCATGCCCGCCGCGCGGCTCGATCCGTCGTAGGTGGCCACGATGTGCGTCCATTCATTCAAGGGCAGTGAATCCACGGCCCGGATGCGCATGGCGTTGCCCGGCCAGAAATGACAGAGGGCAAAAGACGGTCGTCCATCTTCCAGAAGCAATTCGTAGCCGCGCGAACCGGCATCCAGCCCGGCCCGCGAGTGATGGATGACCACGGCACGGTCCGACTGCCGCTCCGGCTTCAGCCAGATGGCGAGCGAAAATGGCCGGGTGCGGCTGAATTCACCGGTGCCGTCGATGGAGACTGAATTGTCGGTGCGGAAGTGGAGTCCTTTTCCGGCGCGACCTTGTGACAATTGGGTTTTGAGCCGGACAGCACCCGGCTTGCCGGCATCGGCCCGGTTCGTCAGTTGCTGCTTGTCTTTACCAATCTCATCGAAAGCAAATTCCACGATGGGCTTTGCGGGAACGAAAGTCTCGCGCGGCTTCTTGAGCCATTCCTGGAAACGCGCCCGGGCCTCCGGTAGCAGCTCGTTGCGCTCGCGCTCCTTACTGGCGATCTGCGACTTCAGGCCGGTGTGCCGTTCCTCTTCCTTCTTGTCCGCATAGATGAACATGGACGGAGCGGGAATGGATTTGGTGTAAACCGTGTACAGACCGGACTCGTCGATGTTGTTGAGGAACGCGGCCATGCTGTAATAATCGCGCATGGATATCGGGTCATACTTGTGGTCGTGACACCGGGCGCATTCCAAACTGAGGCCGAGAAACGCCATCCCGTTCGTCCGCACCCGGTCGGCGATGATTTCCTGGCGGAATTCCTCCTCATTGCTTCCCGCCTCGTTGCTCTGCTGCGGCAGCCGGTTGAACACGGTGGCCAGATGCATGTCCAGAGACGCGTCCGGCAGCATGTCGCCCGCAGTCTGCCAGATGACGAACTTGTCGAAAGGGAGGTTGTCATTGAACATCCGGACTACCCAGTCACGATAGGGCCAGGTGTGGCAGTCATGGTCTTCATGACGTCCGTAGGTGTCGGCGTAGCGCGCCACATCCAGCCAGTCCGCCGCCATGCGTTCGCCGTAAGTTTTCGAGGTCAGCAACCGGTCTGCGACCGACTCAAAAGCGTTGGGGGAAACATCCGCGAGGAAGGCGTCCAGCTCCTCCAGGGTCGGCGGCAGCCCGGTGAGATCAAAGGTGACGCGCCGCAGCCAATCCTCGCGTTTCGCGGGCGGAGCCGGCGTGATCTTTTCTTTTTCCAAACGGGCAAGGACGAAGGCATCGATGGGATGCAGTGGGGTGGTGGATGGATTTTTCAGCACCGGCGGTTCGGGCTTCACAGGAGGAATGAACGACCAGTGCCGTTCATAAGGCGCGCCTTCTGCGATCCACTGGCGCAACAAGGCGATATGGGCCGCGCTCACCGCGCGATGCTCCTTGGGCGGTGGCATCACCTCGTCTTGATCGGTCGTGAGGAGGCGCTTGATGAGCTCGCTTTCTTCAGGTTTGCCGGGGATGACCGACTTCAGACTGATGGCGTTCTCACGGTCGTCGAGCCGGAGTTTCGCCTTGCGTTGTTTCTCATCCTGACCGTGGCACTTCAGGCAGTGCTCCGCGAGGATGGGTTTCACTTGAAAGTTGTAGCTCACCGGCTTCTCCGCATGCATCAATCCTGCGGGCAGAAAGATGCCCCAGAGCAGCGACGGGAAAACGGTCTTCAAACTGAGCATACGATGGTAAAAGTGCCTGACGGTAACGGGAATTTTTCAAGCATCAAGCAGCATCTCCGTCTGCCGAAACTTACCGATGTTGCGCACAAAATATCCCGGGAAAATCAGGGCAAGCGAAGCGCTCGCCCTGCAGACATCACTTTATGAATGTCTTCCAATGATGTGATCCTCAATAAAATATTGTCGCCGCCATCGCCGAGGCAACTGGCCAAAGTGGTTCACCGCGCTTACCGTGCCGACGCCTTCCTTCGGTTTGGCGAGTATTGAATGATCTCAACGCAAGCCCGACCGAAGTGAGGCAATCAAGTTATTTTGAGCAAAAGTGATTGATGAGTTGCATCATAAAAATTAGTTTGCATATCTTAACAAATGGAGGATAATAAATCTACAACTCCCATGCCTGTCCTCGCCCCTGAGATTGGTTTGAATGCGCCTTCGGCAAGGCTGACGAGTCGTCCCGTGCTATTCCGGCCGAATGTTGCGGCCATTCTGCTGAACATGGACAACGAGATGTTCATTGCGGAGCGCGCGCACATTCGTGGTTCATGGCAGTTTCCACAAGGCGGCGTGGACTCGGGTGAATCACTTGAAGAAGCACTGCTGCGAGAAGTCGAAGAGGAGATCGGTGTGAAAGCCAGGCAGATTCAGATTCTCGACCGCAAGAGCGGCTATCGTTATGAATTCCCCAAGGACCGGCTGAAATACGGAGTCTATGGCGGGCAAGAGCAGGTCTATTTTCTCTGCCGGTTCCTTGGTCACGACCAGGATATCAACATTGATACCAAGCATCGTGAATTTGGCCGGTGGCGCTGGTTGAAACCGGAAAAGTTCGACATGGACTGGGTGCCGAAATTCAAGCGCGATGTCTACCGCCGGGTATTGCGCGACTTTTTCGGGATTGAACGATGAGGCGGGGGCTTGCAGCACCGTAGGCAATCGGCGGATGAATTGGAAAGGCGACATGTGTCGAGAAAAAGCATCTGGTCCAGCATCACGCACTCGCTTAGGCGAGCGTGGGAATCGGCGGTGAGCTATACTCTGGAGCGTCCGCTCGATCCGTTTCCGCTCCGCTTTGCTCTGGATGGTTATCGTCGGGCCTGGTTCAAACTGGATCTGCGAGGCGGGTTCGACGGCGCGCTGCTGGCGATTCCCCAGGGCATTGCTTTTGCCATGATCGCCAATTTGCCGCTGGCTTACGGCGTCACCTGTTCCGCCGTGGCCTGCATTGTCGGCGCGATGTTTGCCAGCTCGCGACACTCGGTCTTCGGTCCCACCAACGCCACGGCGTTCATGATCGCCTCCTTTTTTGCGGCGAATCCACACGTCGTGCAGCGTGAGGCCATGCCGATGCTGGTCCTTCTCGTGGGGGCGCTGCTGCTGGTCGGAGCATATTTCAAGGTTGCGGATATCGCGCAATTCATCAGCCGCACTGTCGTCATCGCCTATCTCGCGGGAGCTGCGGTGCAGATGCTGGTGCGGCAGCTTCCAATCGTCCTTAGTTTGCAGATGGAAGAGGCCCAGACAATCTTTGGTGAACTGTTCACGATCATCGGTGCCCTCGGAAGCCTCAAGTGGCCCGTCGTGGCTATATCCATCTTCACGCTGGCTGGCTATGTCTTGCTGAAGCGGCGCTTCCCCAAGTGGCCGGCTCTTGCGATTACGTTGGTGGCTGCGTCCCTCGTGTCGGTGCTGATGGAGAAAGCCGGCATTGCGCTGCCGACGTTCGCCAGTGAAAAATTCACATGGCGTGAACTGTTGCCGATGTTTCCTGATTTCACTGGAAAGAATTCCGGCGCGCATTTCAGCCAGTTGTTTGGGCTCGCGGTTTCGTTGGCATTTCTTGTGATGCTGGAGAACTCCGCCATGGCCAGGACGCTGGCTGGACGCAGCGGTCGTCCGGTGGACGCCAATCAAGATATGTTCAGTCTTGGTGTCGCCAATCTGGCCTGCGCCTACCTGAGCGGGATGCCAGCATCGAATTCGCTCACGCGCTCCATGGTGAATTTCAACAGCGGCGCGGTCACGCCGGTATCGGTGATTGTCTCCGGCCTGATTTGTCTGGTTGGTGCGCTGACACTGGGGCCGATGGTGTCTTATATTCCGCGCGCCGCGCTCGGCGTGCTGGTCATGTGCGTGGCCGCGTCACTGATTCATCCGCGGCAGATCCGTGTCTGCCTGAGGGCCACGAAATCCGACGCCTTTGTCTTCATCACCACCTTGGTGGCCACGCTGATGGTGCCATTGCATGTCGCCATTTTCACCGGCATCGGCCTCTCGGTGATCCTCTATCTGCGAAAGGCCGGCCGGCCTTCCCTCGTCGAATATGAATTTAACACCGAGGGTAATCTCGCCGAAGCCGCGCAGGATTCTCGCCGGCAGAACCCGGCCATCTCCATCGTGCACGTCGAGGGCGAACTTTTCTTTGGCGCGGCAGAGCTGTTCAGTTCACAAATCCAGCGCGCCTGTTCCGACCCCAACTTGCGGATCATTATCTTGCGGCTGAAAAACGCCCGTCATCTCGATGCCACCAGCGTGATGGCCCTGGAGGAGCTCATCCGCCAGTTGCGCGCCACTGGGCGCGACCTGCTGGTGAGCGGCGCGATGCGTGATGTGTACCGGGTGCTGAAAAACAGCGGCATGATTGAAGTCATCGGGCGCGAAAACTTCTTCATGGGTAGTGCGGCCAATCCCAATCTGGCCACGCGAAATGCCTTGAAGCGCGCCCAGCAGATTCTCGGTGGACGCGAGGCGGACATCCATATCTTCTATGATCCCCGGCGGCAGCGGGGCGCTGGGATTTGAGATCAGCCTTCATGCGCTGTGCGTCATGAAAGTGAAAAGTGCAGCCGTGATCAATACTCAATCCCCAGTCTTTTCGCCACACGCTGCGGCCGGCGCAGTGCTTCAGCCATGCGCGAGGCTTCATCAGCGCCACGCAGATCCTTGCAGGCCGGGTGTGCCTCGGCTGCGGCGATGATGCCGAGATTGCAGAGCACATGCGCGGTGCTGTGCTTGTAGGCGGAGGCGCTCATGCTCGCATCCAGGCGGAAGACTTGATCTTCCAGTGATTGGAAGGCCTCGAAGACTTTATACACGCGAGTATCGTAGAGGCCTGTGCCCGTAGGGAACTTCTTCTGCGGTGAATCATCATTGAGCCACATATCCTTGGCTGCACAGATGAGCGGTGCACTACTGACGGCAGCACCGATGAGCAGTGGCAGGCCGAGCTTGATCGCCGTGGCGATGCCAAAGTCGTCTCCGCTGTGCGGTGCGAAATCGAGACCGAGGTCGCGGCACATCGCCGCCCAATAGAGGAAGTGCGGCTCGTCCAGCGTACTGATTTTTCCACCGGCGAACTTCGGATGTAGTGCAAGCTGATGCAACAACCATGGACCAAACGGACGGGCCCATGGCACGAAGGCTGGTTCCAAGGCATGAACGATTCCGGGACGAATCAGCCACTCGGCGATCTCATAACAGGCATCGCGACAAGGCTCGGGATCGAGTGCGCTCAGCCACTTCGAGGTCATGAGCATCACCTCGCAGTTCTCATCTTGCTGCACGATGTCGATCAACGGCCGATAGCGTTCAGCCTTGAATGAAGTGTCGTCTTGAGCGCTGCGAGCGGTGACGCCCGCGATGAACTTCGCGGTCGGAAACTCCGCACGGAAGCGGCGCAGCACTTCGGCATAGAGCGCGTCATCGAGATCAAAGATGTAACCCGTGTCCGCATTCAGCACGATGACAAGTTCAACGCCGAAATGATCCGCCGTCGCCTGCATCCAGCGAATGCTGGTCACGAAGCCTTCCCAGTCTGGTTTCTGATCGCGAAACGGCAGCAACGCCGCAGCGCAGAGTCGCGGCTTGCTCGTGTGATTGATGAGTTCCTCCTCGCCTGTCCAAGCCCACTTGGTTTCGAGCCATGAGATGTTTGGCGTGAGGTCTTCGGCTTTGGAGATGAGTGATTTCATATTGAGCGATGTGCTTGAATCAAACAAGAGGCTCCACCGGCAGCCACTTGCGCTGTTCCCAGCTTTGCAAGCCAAGCTCCGCGAGTTGCACACCCTTTGCGCCTTCGCGCAGCGACCATGGGAACGGCGTTCCCACGGCCACATGCTTCAGGAACTCCTCCCACTGGATTTTGAAAGCATTGTCGTAGGTCGTGGTATCGGGCACTTCCTGCCAGCCATCGAAGAAGTTGATGGGCTGATCAATGTCCGGATTCCAAGTCGGACGCGGCGTGGTGTCCGCGCTCTGAGTCCAGCATTTCCGCAGACCGACGATGGCGCTGCCATGCGTGCCATCGACTTGCATGGTCAAGAGATCATCACGACGCACACGCACCGTCCACGCGCTGTTGAACTGGCAGATGACACCGCTCTCGCATTCAAAGGTGGCATAGCAGGCGTCATCGCTGGTGCAGGCATACGGATTGCCGCGCTCATCGATACGCTTCGGCAAATGCGTGGCTCCGATACAGCTTACCGCTTTCACTTTGCCAAACAGATCGTCGATCACATAGCGCCAGTGGCAGAGCATATCCACGATGATGCCGCCGCCGTCTTCCTTGCGGTAGTTCCATGATGGACGTTGTGCGGGTTGATCGCCATCTTCACCCGTGAAGACCCAGTAACCGAACTCGCCACGCACACTCAGGATGCGGCCAAAGAAACCCTGATCACGCAGCGTGCGAAACTTCCGAATGCCCGAGAGCCAAAGTTTGTCCTGCACTACGCCGTTCTTCACGCCAGCGTCCTCGCAAAGTTTCGCTAGACGAAGCGCCTCCGCCGATTCCACTGCCGTCGGCTTCTCACAATAGATCGCTTTCTTTGCCTTCACTGCTTTCTCGATGAAGCCCGCCCGCTGCAAGGTGCCCGATGCATCAAAGAAGATTTCATCTTCAGGATTCGCCAAGGCCGCATCCACATTTGTCGTGAACCGTGTGACGCACGTGCGAGCGGCAAGTGCAGCGAGCTTGTCATGATTGCGCCCCGTCAGAATCGGATCCGGCATCAAGATCAAATTGTCGCCCACTTTCACGCCGCCCTGATCCTTGATCGCTTTGATCGAGCGAATGAGATGCTGATTGGTGCCCATGCGTCCCGTGACGCCGTTCATGATGATGCCGATTCGTTGAGTTTTCATTGGGTTAGAGCGGGTAAAGGTTTTCGTAGCTGGCGGCGATCTCGTTGAGGAACTGGTTCTGATCGGTGGACCACCACTTGTTGGAGAATATCTCGACTTCGCGGTGCCCTGTGAATCCGGTGGCGTTCACCCAGTCGCTGATTTCGCGGATGTTGATGCAGCCTTCGCCCATGAGACCGCGGTCGTTGAGGAGGTCGGTGGTGGGAGTTTTCCAATCACAGATATGGAAAGCGTGGAGACGACCAGTGCGACCTGCGAGATCGATCTGCTCCTTCAACTCAGGGTCCCACCAGACGTGATAGACATCCACCGCGATGCCGAGCGACATCGGCGAGCCAAGCGCATCACAAATCTCGTGAGCTTGGCGCATGGTGTTCACGGCACTGCGGTTATCGGCATACATTGGGTGCAGGGGCTCGATGGCGAGCTTCACGCCTGCTTGCTCGGCTGCTGGCAAGACGGCGGCGATGCCATCAGTTATCTGTTTCCGCGATTCGGCGAGGCTTTGGCCAGGGACCGCGCCACAGACCAACACGATAAGCG
This sequence comes from Verrucomicrobiota bacterium, assembly GCA_031400955.1. GTDB lineage: Bacteria > Verrucomicrobiota > Verrucomicrobiia > Verrucomicrobiales > Verrucomicrobiaceae > VFKE01. The sequence goes on along the minus strand of JANNQW010000135.1, from coordinate 301 downwards.
GAGACCCGATGGCATGGGCTTGCTCAATGACCTTCAAATTATCATCAATTGCCGCCTGCTTTCCTTGGGTGCTGGTTGCGGCGAAGAAGCCACCACGGCAAAGGCTGACGATACCCAGACCGGCGTCGCGCAGTTGGGAGCCAGTGCTGTCGATGTCCCGGCCCTCTAGATGCTGTCGCCAGACGGTGATGCCTCGAACCCCTATCGAAGGATAATGGCGGGCACAGTCGTCAATTGACCACGGCTTGGTAGTCATGGTATGGATGCAGAGGCGGTTCATGGGGTGTTGGCTTGGTATTGG
>JANNQW010000134.1:0-5427 GCA_031400955.1 Verrucomicrobiota bacterium | reverse complement strand
CGTTGGACGGAACGTCCTGGTCAAGCGCAGCTGGCTTGGCTGAAGCCAGCCATTGGGAGAAATCTTTGCGTGCCAGTTCCTTGCGCTGGACCCGGTTCTGGTTCTCCGCCGTGATCTCATTCGGCAGGGCCGTCCAGCGCGGGCGGTCGGCTGCGGTGGGGACGACGAGGACCGGGTTGCTGCTCTTGGAGTTTCCGTCTTTCGGGCCTTGCGTGGTGTTGCGAAAGAATGCGGCCAGCGAATAGAAATCGCGCTGGGTAAACGGATCGAACTTGTGATCGTGACACTGAGCGCAGTTGGATGTCAGGCCCATGTAGACCCAGCCCATCGTTTGCACACGGTCAGTGGCGTAGAGCATGAGGTTTTCTTCGTCGATGGTGCCGCCTTCATTCGTGGTGATGTTGCAACGCTGGAAGCCGGTGGCGATGAGCTGGGATTCGGTCGGTGCTGGCAGGAGATCGCCCGCGATCTGTTCTACGGTGAACTGGTCGAACGGCTGGTTGCTGTTGAACGCGCTGATGACCCAGTCGCGATAGGGCCACATCTCGCGGTAATTGTCGAAGTGCATGCCGTGAGTGTCCGCGTAGCGCGCAGCGTCCAGCCAGTAGCGCGCACGGTGCTCGCCCCAGCGTTCAGACTTCAGAAATTGGTCTACGAGCCTGTCATAAGCATCCGGCGACTGGTCATTCACAAAAGCCTCCACCACTTCCCGAGATGGCGGCAGCCCTGTGAGATCGAGTGAAAGCCGCCGCGCGAGCGTGGGGCGGTCTGCTTCCGGTGCAGGCTGCAAGCCGGCCTGTTCCAGTTTCGCGAGCACGAACCGGTCGATAGGATTTTTTACCCATGGCTCGCTTTTCACCGCAGGCAGGGGGGCGCGTTCCGGTTTGATGAACGACCAGTGGGGCTGCCATGGCGCACCTTGCTCGATCCATTTTTTGATGGTCGCAATCTGTTCGGGCTTGAGATCCTTGTGTTCCTTTTTAGGCGGCATGATGTCGTCTTCATCCGTTGTGATGAGGCGCTGGTAGAGCGGGCTTTGCTCTGGCCGGCCCTTGGCTATCGTGGGGGGTTCCTCCTTGCCGTCCTTGCCAGCGCGCGCGGCAAAAAAACCCGCCTCAGTGTCGAGCCGCAGGCCCGCCTTGCGCGTTCCGGGATCGGGACCGTGGCAATGATAGCAGGTGTCCGCGATGATCGGGCGGATGTCGCGGTTGTACTGCACGGCGTCTTCGGCCGGGAGCAGTGATGACGCCCCGCCGGCAAGCAGCAGGATCAGGATGATGGAACGTTGCATGTGTGGTTGAAAAGACATTAAGCGTGCTGGCTACTGAATAATACGGCGGAACCGGCTGTTTTTTTCGGACAAAAGCAAATTTGATGGTGCAGGGGATTCGGGCTGCCAGCCCCGTGACTTTTGCCGTCCCATGGCGTGAAGCTCCATGGCAAACCGGTATCGAGCCCGGGTTGATCATGGACAACCGTGATAATGAGTGCAATAAGCGGTTCGCTCAATTCGTTTAGCCATCACACCATGAACATCCGACTGCTCTTCATCGCAACGCTCGCGCTTGGCGCGGGATTCCTTTCATCCTCTGAAGCCGCCGACACCCCGCCGCTCAAAGTGCTCCTCGTCACCGGCGGCTGCTGTCATGACTATGAAAAGCAGCGCCTCATCCTCGCCGAGGGCATCAGCGCCCGGGCGAACGTCGAGGTGACCTTCGAGCACAGCCCGGACAAGACGGGGAAGGCCACTTTTGAAACTTATAAGAACAAGGACTGGGCCAAGCCTTACGATGTGGTGATCCACGATGAGTGTTCTGCAAACGTCAACGATCCCGCCTACGTTGGAAACATCATTGATGCCCATGCCGGCGGCACGCCTGCGGTGAATCTGCACTGCGCGATGCACACCTACCGCTGGGGCAATTTCAAGGAGCCGGTGAAACCCGGCGCGGACAACGCGCGCTGGTATGAGATGATCGGCGTGCAGTCCTGCAGTCATGGCCCGCAGGAACCGATCGCCCTTACGCTCGTGGACAAGGCTTCCCCCATCCTCAAGGGTCTGCCCGAGTGGACGACCGGGAAGGAAGAGCTTTACAATGTCGTCCAAGTGCTGGGTGCCAAGGTGTTGATCAACGGGAAGCAGACCATGGAGAACAAAAAAACGGGTGAAAAGAAAGAGATCGAGGTCTCGGTCGCCTGGACGAACGAGTTTGGTCCGAAAAAGACAAAAATATTCACCACCAGCATCGGCCACAACAATGAGACCGTGGCGGATGCGCGCTATCTCGACCTCGTGACCCGCGGCCTGCTCTGGTCGGCGGGAAAACTTAGCGAAGACGGCAAGCCGGTTGCGGGATACGAGGCGAAGCAGAAGTGATCGCGGTGCCTGTGGTCGAGTATCTTCGAGTATCTTCAAGGGAATGCGGGCGTCCCGCCCGTTCATTCCCAAGAAGAAGGAGCGCGAGTATGGTGAAAACCTGCCCGTCAAATTCCCTGACAACACGGCAGAACGCAAATTGGGCGGGCGGTCATGCGACGCACACGCGCTCTTTCCTGTCTGAAGCAACAGTCTTGGTCGTCTCGCCCGCTCTCACTTCATAAATCATCTGGCGCGCTGGTGATCTCCCCGCGCATGGGCAAGAGTAGCTGACGAGGTAACGAGACACTGAAAATAGTTCTTCGGCGCCGCCCTTTGCCCATGAATGGCAAGTTGCGAGGCCGCGCAGCAAACTTCCTCACGTCGGCTGCTACAAAGCATCCAGTGGACTGCGCACCTTCCTCTGCAGCGCCTTACCGCATGCTCGTAAACTTCCCGATTCCAGACAGTCCCTCCAGCCATGATTCTGTAGGACGTCTGTGCCAGACGTCTGACATGCGATGCTCAAGAATCATGGCCGTCTGACACAGACGGTCTACATCTCTAAAACGCCAAGGATCAGGCACATGACGCCATTCACTTATACCAGCCCACACAGGTCTTCTCCGTGCGGCAGGAACCGAGCGCCGGAGGCTGGAGCGGTTTCAATAAATTCGCGGCCGTTTGCGCGGTCGCTGGAGTTCTTGGAGCGCACGCGCCCCGCGTGCTGAAGTCTGCGCCCTCGCGGACTTCCTGCGAGTGTCCCCAGACGATGTGGCATCAGGGGTTTGCGTCTGACCCTTCGCGAGGGCGCGAAGGGTGGCACGCGAAGGCGCGTGCGCTCCAAAATTCTTCCCACACACATGAAAACATCATTGGAGAAACAGCCACACTATTTACGAAATCACTATAGGCGCGAGACAGTCTGTTGTGCTCTGGCATGAGAAACGTCATCCGGCAGAGATGGGTGCGCCGGAGGTGGAGGCGTTCCTCACGCATCTGGCGGTGAATTTGAACTTGGCGGCCACGTCCCAGAACCAAGCGCTCAATGCGCTGCTCTTTCTATACAGGGAGGCGCTCAAGATAGAACTGGAGGGCATTGATGCCAAGCGGGCCAGGCATCACAAGCGCCTGCCGGTGGTGCTGACCTCCGCTGAGGTGGCCGAACTACTCAAAGGGGTCAAAGACGAGGCGGGCATGGTTTGCAAACTTCTCTACGGCTGTGGTCTGCGGGTGGCAGAGGCGCTGGCGCTAAGGATCAAGGATGTGGATCTGAGCGGCAACAAGGTGGAAGTGCGGGGTGGCAAGGGTAATAAAGACCGTGTGGTGACCCTGCCTAAATCTCTGTTGCAGCCCCTCGCGGAACACCGGGCGCGAGTGGAGCGCATCCACCAAGCGGACCGGAAGGCGGGACTGCCTGGCGTGTTCCTGCCTCATGCGATGGAGACTAAGCACCCTGCGGCGGCGGTCTCCTGGGAGTGGTTCTGGATGTTTGAGTCAGTCGCCTCCTCCGGCTCTTTCGCCCTGCGGGCTGCCTAGCGGCAGTCTGTCTCGCGCCTACCTCCGGCGCTCGGCTCCCAGTGGCAGTCTTTCCAAAGACCCGCGCACGGGAGTGCAGCGGCGGCATCATCTGCATGAGATTAATATTTCCCGCGAGCTGGCGCGCGCCACGAAACTGGCCAACTTGGGAAAACGAGTGACGGCGCATGTGCTGCGTCACTCTTATGCCACGCACCTGATTTTGCGCGGGGTGGACATCAGGAGCATTCAGCAACTGCTGGGCCACTCCGATGTGCGCACCACCGAGATTTACACGGAGCTGGCGCGGGCCATGCGCGGGGAGATCACCAGCCCGCTGGATGATTTATGAAGGGAGCGCGGGCTTTAGCCCGTGTTTGTATGAGAAGGGAACGGGCTGAAGCCCGCGCTCCTGTATTTGAATCTGCATGCTCAGGCAATGATCTCCTTCATCACGTTCCCGCTCACATCGATGAACCGGAAGTCGCGTCCGGCGTGGCGATAGGTGGATGCATAGTGACGGGTAATAGGCACTACTGTGGCGCACGTTGCCTGCGTCTGAGCAAGGCGCAGGCACCGACAAGCAGGAGCATCAAACGCGAAGGTTCGGGCACTGAAGTGAAATCGATGCCTTGCGTGGTCATTTGATTTGTGTAGACGGCGATCAGATTGTCCACTGAGTAAACAGTGGAACTGATGGTGCCGGTAACGGAATGCGTGCCGACGAGGGCAAGCTGACCATACCAAGATATGAACGTCGGGCTGCTCGAGTCACCTGATTCAAACATGGAATCACCGGATTGGCCGATCAGGTAGTTGTAGCCGATGCCGTAGCTGTCATTGACGGTTCCGCCATTGGGGAAGTTGTATGGCAGAACGATGTCCACGGTGTTCGCACCAAGAACCGGACCGTTGACACCGTGGCCATAAAGCAAGGCAGGCAGCCCAAGGTAGTCCGTCGGCAGGTTAAAATCGAGAATCGGATAACTGGTGATGCCATGGGAGGGATTGAGCGCGGTCGAAAGCTTGCCGATGGCAAAATCACTTATCTCCCCGTTGTAGGTGAAGTTATACGTCGTGGCGCTGACGCCGTAGCTCACGACGGTGCCCAGCACAGGGCTGAAGAAGTTCATCGTCGCTCCCGGCCCATAATGATTCGAATAGGCGAAATACTGGTTGCTGATCATCGCGAAACTCTGGTCGGTGTTGGCGCTGTTCCAGCCCACGCCAGAGAGATCATAACCGTTGCCCAGGAAAGAGACTGAAAAGTTCGGGACGGGACTGTTCGGGTAACCCGTGGTGAAGCGATCATTGGCAGCCGAAGCGTAGTCGTAGTTTACAATCGTCAACGCCTGGGCCGCAGTGGCGGCCATCAGGGAGAAACAGAGGATGAATGGGAAATGTCTAAACCGGTCGGCCATGAAGATTTTAGCGCCTGATTTGTCCCGTGGACGGTGTGTTGCACTAAGGTTCATGACGTGGTTTCAAAGTGCACAGTTTACCGCTACTGTCCCTATCGCGAAGCTAAAGCAGGTTAGTGTGTCAAAAAATTA
>JANNQW010000133.1:0-5089 GCA_031400955.1 Verrucomicrobiota bacterium | reverse complement strand
AAGGAAATCCAACAATACTTCAGCCGTGGATCTTGACGAACTATACAAGGAAGTGGTGCTCGACCACTGCCGCCGCCCCCGCAACTTCGGCGAGATGCCGGATGCGGACGTGCATGTCCATGGCGACAACCCAAGCTGCGGCGACGAGATCACGCTGCATGTGAAGTTCGATGCCAACCACGACCTCGGCAACGTGATGTTCACCGGCAACGGCTGCTCGCTCTGCATGGCCTCCGCGTCGATGATGACGCAGAAGATAAAAAACAAACCGCGGACCAACGCGGAAGCTTTGTGGACCAGCCTGCATGACATGCTCACCGCTCGGGAAGAACCTAAGGAACTCGATGACAAGCTCGGCGACCTCCAAGTGCTCATCGGCGTGCGCAAGTTTCCCATGCGCGTAAAGTGCGCCACGCTTCCCTGGCAGGCCTTGAAACAGGCGCTGGAGGAGAAAAAACCTGCGTAAGCGGAACATGTCTGCTAACACAAAACTTTTGTATTGCCGCTGCGCCTATGCGCAGGTGGTGCCGCAGTCGGTCAAGGATGGCGTGCTCGCGAAGTTATGCGAATCCGGCGCGGGATTTGAGTCCGTGGCTGATCTCTGTGAGATGGCCGCGCATCGGGATGAACGGCTGAAAGCCCTCGCCGCGAATGGACCGCTCCGCATCGCGGCATGTTATCCGCGCGTGGTGAAAGGTTTGTTCACGCAATGCGGCGCACCCTTGTCCGAAGATGCCGAGATTCTCAACATGCGTGCGCAGACGGCTGAAGAAGTGGCTGTGGGAATGTTGCGCGATGCATGAAACTCGAAACGTTCTTCACTGAAGCACTGACTTCTGCCCACTGACCTCTGTTTTATGATCACCCACATCCACCGCCCCCTCCGCGTCGTCCTTTATGAAGGCGAGGGCGCGATCACGCTCTCCGCTGAAGCCCGCGCAAAAGTCATGGCTGCGCTGCTGGACAAAGGTTACGCCGTGACGCGCGCGACCGCGAACAGCACGACAGCAATGCCCCACGACGACCGCAGCATGCTGGTGCTGGGGTTGTTTCCGAATCAGGAGGCTCCGGCGCTGGAAGACGCGTCAGGCAAGGTGAACATCGAGGCGCGCGACATCACGGGACTCGATACCGAAGGCGTGGTGTCGCTCGTGGAGAAGACCCGCGGCGCGACGCCGATGAACCAGCCGGGCATTTGGAAACCGTGGTTCCCGGTGATCGATTATTCGCGATGCACCAATTGCATGCAGTGCCTCAGCTTTTGCCTTTTCGATGTCTATGGCGTGAGTGGCGAGGGAAAAATCCAGGTGCAAAATAACGACAACTGCAAGACCAACTGCCCGGCGTGCAGCCGCGTTTGCCCAGAGGTGGCGATCATGTTTCCCAAATATTCTGCGGGACCAATCAACGGCGATCTGGTGAGTGAAGCTGACCTCGGTCGCGAGAAAATGAAGGTGGACATCACCAGCCTGCTCGGCGGCGACATCTACGCGCGCCTTCGCGACCGCAGTGTGGCCGCCAAGAGCCGCTTTTCCAAGGAGCGCAGTCCAGACAAGGCGCTCGAAGAACGGAAGAAATGCCTTACGAAAATGGCGCAGGATGGTTTCATTCCCGCAGAAGTGCTCGCGGCGCTGCCCTCGCCCGAGGAGATCATGCGCAAGGCGGAGGAGGCGAAAGCCCGAGGAGTCGCGGCGCTGGCGGGGTAGGTGAAGCGGGACGCATCACCTACTTTAAGACCACCATCACTGCAGACCCGCTCCCTTTCTCCAGCACGACCTTCTGCTTCACGGTCTTTCCATCCTTGCTCACAATGACTTCATAACGGCCGAAGAAACCTGCGACGTCCGCCTTGCCCTGCGCATCGGTTTTGACCGTGGCATCGGTCTTCCATTTTCCGCAGACCCATTCGCGCCAGATTTTCGCGTTGGGCTTTTCGCTCCAGTCTTTTTTCCAGAGCGCGGTCTCGGGCTTCCAGTGCGCGCCTTCCCAGAATCCCCACATGACGAAGCCGGTATAGGCTGGATGGCTGAAACAAGTGATGAGCAAGTCGCGCGTGAAATCAGCCGCAAGTTGCTCGTCACCATCGGTGTTCACATCAAACTCCGTGAGCTGCAACGCGGGCACCAGTGCGGCGAAACGGTCGGAGTTCTTCAGCATTTCCACCGGTGAAGGCAGGAGGCTGGAATGAAAATGCCCCTGGTTGCCGATACCGTCGATCTTCACGCCGGCTGCGATGAGCCTCTCGATCATGGAAAAATACTCCTCCTGCTGGCGTCCGGAACGAAAGACCTGATCCTCATTGATCCAGAGCGGGAGCTTCGTCAGTTGTCGCGCTTCCTTGAAGACCTCGACATAAAACTTCTCGCCGAGCACGGTGTCGACGCAGATGCCCTTCTCCCAAGCGACCGGATGATTCAGCGCATCCCATTCGCAGACGCGGTCGCCCACGACGGGCAGTATCTCACGCAGATGAGCGATGACTTTTTCGCGAATTGCCTGAGGATCGGATTTGAGCTTCTCCGACCACGGCTCAAACGGTCCCCAGCAAAGATAATGGCCGCGCACAGGAATGTGGCGTTCCTTGAGCCACGTAAGCGACTGATCGAGCCACGACTTCCGAAATGAACCCTCCTGCTTTTCGCGTCCGTAGATTTCCCATGCGAAGGTCTTGAGATCATTCTCCAGCACCACGCGGCTGAAGCACTCATCGACGATGACCCGGTATTTGTCACCGTCAGCGGAAGTGTCGCACAGCATTTTCGCAGTGACCGCCGATCCGAAACCGAAGGCGTGCCGTTTCAGGACTGCATGAACTTTCGCATCGGGCACCGGTTTACCCGCAGCATCCACGACTTCAATCTTCAGCGTGCCTTTGCGAAGTTTCTCGATGCGCGCGAAGGCTTCCTTACGCCACGCTGCATCGGGTTCGCGTCCCTCGTAACTCAGGACGGGATGCGGCAGCTTCGCGAGATCGAAGTCCGGCCCGTAGTTCAAAAGTTGCAGTTGCGCGATCTCAACGGTCTGCAGCTCGCCGCCAAGGTGGATGGCCACGCCGCCCTTGCCGTCGGGAATAGTCTTCGCCGCGGCGAACGGCACATGGATCGGCGTCCATTCTTTGCCGACGATGAACTCACTGCGGCCAACTTTGAAATAATCCGGCGACTGCTTGATCTCGACATTTGCCGCGCCGCTTGCGCGACCACTCGGGCTTTCGACGCATCGCGCTAGAAATGTCAGCAGGCAGCGGTCGCCCTGTTTGATGCTTCCTGACACGGCGACTCCGAGTTGCACATTCCAGGAACTGGCAGGCAGTTGGGTGATCGCAAAGTGCCAGACCGTTCCGATGTTGGGCCGATCCTCGGTGCGGAACACAACACCGTCCTTTGCCAGCAACGGCTGCGGCTTGCTCCCGGTCAGCATGTCTTTTCCGCCCTCGGGCGGAGGGATGGATTTGAAAGCTTCCGCCGCCGGGATGAAAGCCAGGAAAAAAATCAGGAGTGTGATCAGCGAACGTCGAAAAAAATTCATGTGTTCATCATGAACGATTCACCGGCGGCTGCAACCCCGGCTCCATTTAGCGCGCCTGATAACCCCGACCCCATGAAAACCGGTCATTCTTTGCGCTGTTTTCGTCATTTCTTGCAAGACATCCCCTGTTTGGCACTGTTTACTGATACCGCTTCCACATGTCCACCGTCGCCGTCCGCTCCGCCCAGCTACCGCAGCCCGTGCCCATCACGGTGCGCCGGTTTCGTCAGCCGAAGAAGAACATCCCGCAGACCAAGCCGGAGCGTGATCGCATTCTCAACCTTGTGCGGAACTATGTGGAGGTGAACAAACTGGTGCCGCCGATGCCGCTGGATGAACTGCGCACCCATGCGGAACGCATTCTCGCGGATCACCAGATTGACGCGATCCATATTGATTACGTCGGCGTGTTGATCGGTAACGAAGCCTGGCGCGAAACGCTGGCGACGATCCCCTACGAAAAGCGCCTGCTGTTGATGCCGAAGTGCCTGCGCATCGAAAGCAAATGCCCCGCGCCCTTTGATGAATTCGGACTGCTCTGCAAACAGTGCGGCCTTTGCACGATTCAAGATTTCCAGAACGAAGCGGAGCGCCTCGGCTACGCCGTGCTGGTCGCGGAAGGCTCGGCGATTGTCATGAGCCTGATTCAGACCGGCAAGATCGAAGCCATCGTCGGCATCTCCTGCCTACCAGTGCTGGAGCGCACGTTTCCCTACGTGGAAGCTGCGGCCATTCCCGCCATCGCAGTGCCGCTGCTCCAGGACGACTGCATCGACACCACGGTCGATATAGACTGGGTCTGGGATTTCATCCACCTCACCAGCGACGACAAAACTCGCCGCCTGAACCTAAACGCACTGCAGGACGAGGTGAAGCAATGGTTCATGCGTGATGCGCTCGACGCGCTGCTGGGCAAACCGCACGATAAGACCGAGGAGATCGCGCGCGACTGGCTAGCCCGCGCCGGCAATCGCTGGCGCCCCTTCCTCACCGTCGCCGCGCATCAGGCACTGCGGAGTGATGCTGAGGGACCGCTGAGTGATGATCTGAAAAAAGCCGCGATCGCAGTGGAGTGCTTCCACAAGGCGTCGCTCGTTCACGACGACATCGAGGACAATGACAAGGAACGCTATGGCGAGGCTACCTTGCACGAGGAGCACGGTGTCGGCGTCGCCTTAAATGTGGGTGATTTGCTCATCGGCGAAGGCTATCGCCTGTTGGCGGACAATCATTTGTCGCCTGTCATCCGCAGTCAGATGCTCAAGATCGCCGCCGAAGGTCAGCGCGAACTCTGCCGAGGCCAGGGCGCGGAACTGCTCTGGGACAAGCATCCCGTCGCGCTCACCAGCGCGCAGGTGCTGGAGATTTTCCGCAGCAAAACCGCGCCAGCTTTTGAAGTCGCGCTCAAGGTTGGTGCCGCGATCGCGTGCCAGCTCGAAGAAACCGAGGATGCGCTTCATGCCTATAGCGAGGCGCTGGGCATCGCGTATCAAATTCGCGATGACCTCGATGACCTTGGCGAAGATTCCGCCGCCGACAATTCCGTGGCCATCCGCCCCAG
>JANNQW010000132.1:0-2283 GCA_031400955.1 Verrucomicrobiota bacterium | reverse complement strand
GGACCGCCAGCGCCGCCTGATCGACTTCACCGTGCCTTAAGAAGGAATAGCCACAAAAGGCACAGAAAGCACAAAAAAATCCAGGCCAGTTGCCCGCGAATCACGCGAAATTACGCGAAGCTAAATAAAGCTGATGGTGGGCCACGGCACTGCGGGCCGTGAATTGGATTAGTGTCAATTAGTGTTCATTAGTGGTTAACCTGCCTTGGTTGCTTTTGCGCTTTTTGTGCTTCTTGTGGCCAATCCTCTTTCCGCTCTTCCGCGTTTCCGCGGTAAATGCCGTCTCCCTCCTTCCATGAAACACGACGACTTCGCCGATAAATTCCGCGCGCTCTACGACCAGGCCGTGAAGCTCTACGGCACGGGCCAGACCGACCAGGCCAAGTATTTCACCACCGACCAGCGTGCCTTCCTCGCCGCCAACGGCCTCAGCGTTCAGAACATGTTCGACTACGCCGAGGATCATCACGGCTACGGCGAACCCAGCTACGATCGCGCCCTCGCCATCGAGATGATCCGTCGCGACTATTTCCTCAACGTCCAGCAAGGCAAAGCCTCCACCGCCGTCCTCGAAGTGGCTATGAAGCCCGCAAAGACCGACGCCGTGCAGGGCATCGCATGGCTCCCGCGCCTCATCCCGAAGGCCAAGGCCAAGCTCCGCGGCGAGCTGCCCACGAGCCTGATGTATTCCTGCGGCGGCGACCGGAATTTCTTCCGCGCGCACGACATCCACCCCGCCGAGTTCCTCAGCCTCGTCTGGCGCAACGGCGACAACGACGCCGCGACGATCGACTGGGTGGTGAAGCGCATCGCGGCTAAGTAAACCCGCTCAGTTCAATCGTAAATTCGGGTTGAGCTTTTACCTGATCGAAAATCAACCGGCAAAAGCTCAACCCAGCCGAAACGAGTGTTGCCATTCAGAATCTTAGACGCTGTCGTTTTGTAAATAGACCAAACTGTTATAGACCAACCCAGTTGGTCCTAATATACTGTTATGCGAAGAATAGCTTTTATCATTGCCGCAATTATTGCCTGCAGCTTGTCAGCGCAGGCGGATTCGGTATCGCCCGAAAGATTTGTTCGCGACCATAAGTCCGGCGACGTGATCAGCGCTGCGGAGACAGCAATTTCGCGAGCTGCTCAGAATCGAAAGGATATTTGGGTTTTACCGCTGGCTGAGATAAATCCGATTCGAGTTTATGCGGACCGCGTGAACATCGTAGTGGTCATGAAGGACGAAGGAAAGAAAGAGGCTGGAATATATGTGACACGCACGATTTCATCTTACCTGCCGACCAGTGACGACGAGTGGAAGTTTACCCACGTAAAAAATGGAATCTACCTCTACGAAAGACAGAAAAAGGCATAACCAGAGCGGCTACAGACAACCTCCGGGGCTTCGCCCCTGCGGTGTCTGAGCCGCAACGATCGGCGGAAGAAAATGAACATCCCAAAACGTAACGCCCTCGTCGAAGAGTTCTCCGAAAAAGACGAACCACTGTTGGTTCCCATCGCCCGTTTCTTCGACGGCAATGACGATCTCGGTTCCATCGGATGCAATCTCACGGAGCATCCAGGCATAAATGTCTTCCAGAAGATATTTGCTGCGCTCGCTCAGCGGCCAGATGTCGTCGCCATCTATGCGCAGATTGCAGAGCTAGACCCTGGTGCGGATTCGTGGCCGTTCGCGGACACCGTGTATGTATTCGGAAGTATTTCCGAAGAAGAGCTGAAAGCTCAGCTTGCGCAGCTTGCGCCTGATGAAGTCGGGCCAGCATCTGGTTTCAATGTCCCGCCAGCAGTGACAGCAATGCACCCGAAGCCAGTATTGGTCGCGTGGTGGGACTAGAAGAGATGAAAACGGAGCCGATCCAGATCACCACAGACAACTCCGGGGCTTCGCCCCTCCGTGTCTGACTGATGACGTTCGGCAAAAGCGATTCGAGGACTATGCGCGCCACCTTCAAATCCACTTCGGCTCCGGTTAAGTTTTTCCGCGCTGACTCAACCGCGCTCTCGGCTTGGAGCACACGGAATTTCGCATCGGCAATCGGATCGAGAGAAGAAGCCGAACCAGAGCACCACAGCGCAACGCGCGGGCTGGGCCTTTTTGTACTCATGGAACGTTCATGGGGTCAGGCCGTGACTATTTGATTTATTTAGCGGCGAGGCCTCCCGTTGGGAGAGATATTTGCTGACCGAATTCGGTGCCCCCATGTGGAGATTTTGAGCGATCCAGCGGTTTGAGGCCGCAGTGGTTTGCCGGAGTGCGGCGGCAATCTC
>JANNQW010000131.1:0-10157 GCA_031400955.1 Verrucomicrobiota bacterium | reverse complement strand
CACCGCTGTGCCCGGCGTCGAGCAGGCCACGCAGTCCTTCCTTGAGACGCTTTTCCGTCGTGGTCGTGTTGACTTCAGCCAGCTTAAGCCCGGCATCAGCGCCGTGGCTCATCCCACGGTGCGGCGCAAGACGCATTACCTCGTCGAGCAGAACGGCCAGTTCCATCTCAAGCGCCGCTGTTTCGACGACGGCTACGAGGACTGGAGCTAGTCCATGGCCGCCAGAAAAAAGTCAGCCAAGGTCGCAAAGTCGAAGTCCAAAAAAAACTCGGCAGTTGCGGTGCGTTTTGTGGATGAACTGGTCGCCAGGGGTGAAGCAGTGGAGAAAAAATCAGCCGGGCAGAAACTGCCGCCCGGCGCGACCCACTGGCTGGTCGTGGACCAGGAAACGGGCGAACGCACTGTAGTGCGAGGTCGCTTCTCGTTGATCTAATCGTCCGCATGTCTCTCCGCATCCATGATCTGCCGGAGAGCGACCGCCCGCGCGAGCGGCTCATCGAACAAGGGGCGCAAGCGCTGAGCAATGCCGAGCTGCTGGCCATCTTCATCAACACCGGGATGAAGGGCGAGAACGCGATCCAAATCGGCACCCGACTGCTCAACGATTACAAAAATCTCCGGACACTTTCACGCCGGTCGGCGAAGGAGCTTTCGAAAGACCGAGGTCTCGGCCCCGCGAAGGCTGCGCATATTGCTGCGGCCTTTGAATTGGGGCGTCGTGCGGCGGCGGAAGGAATCATCGAGCAGAAAATGGACGAGCCCCAGTTAGTTTATGACTTGCTCGGACCGGGCATGGCGCAGCTCAACCAGGAGGTGCTGCACATCCTGGTTTTAAACACGCGCATGAAGCTGGTCCATGATGAGGTGCTGCACAAAGGAACGGCCAATGAGAGCGTGGCCCACCCGCGTGACATCATCGGTTGCGCCTTGAAGCACAACGCACACGCTTTCATCCTGGCGCACAATCATCCCAGCGGCGACCCCTCACCCAGCGAGGCGGACCGGCAGCTCACCCGGCGCATTCGCGATGCCGCTGAGCTGATGAAAATCATTTTCGCCGACCACATCATCATTGGCGCTCCCCGCGCGGCAGGGAAGGCGTATTTCAGCTTTCGCGAGGCGGGGATGCTATAGCCTGCGGAGCAGGCGTTTGCGGTGGTTTGCAATTGATGAGCGATAGATTGATATTGAAACCACGCGCAAACTTGTTGTCGTTTCAAACCTCTGCTCAACTATTGCAAACGATTGCAACCCATTGCTAACTCCCCCGATGTTCCATCCCACAGCCCTCATTTCCCCGGAAGCTCAAATCCATCCCGCTGCGGAGATCGGCGCATTTGTGATCATCGAAGGTCCCGTCCGCATCGGCGCCGGATGCAAAATCGCCCCGCATGCGCAGATCGTGGGCGACACCACGATCGGTGAGGGCACCACCATTGGCCGCGCTGCGGTGATCGGTGATTTGCCGCAGGATCTCGGGTTCGATTCGGCCACAGCCAGCGGCGTGCGGATTGGTAAAAACAACGTCATTCGCGAGCACGTCACCATCCATCGCGGCAGCAAGCCGGGGAGCATGACCGTGGTTGGCGACAAAAACTTTATCATGGTTGGCGCGCATTTTGGACACGACGTCCAGATTGGCGACAGCAATGTGATCGCCAACGGAGTGCTGCTCGCCGGGCATGTGCACATCGGCAACAACACCTTCATCGGTGGTGGCGCCGTGTTTCACCAGTTCCTGCGCATCGGAGATTTCTGCGTCATCCAAGGCAACGGCTCCTTCAGCAAGGACATTCCCCATTACTGCGCCGCGCAGCGTATCAACCGCGTAACTGGACTCAACACCGTCGGCCTGCGCAGAGCGGGCTTCAAGACGGACGATCGCGCGGCATTGAAAGAGCTTTTCGATCTGATCTTCCGCGGGGGCATGAATCTTACCCAGGCAATTACAGCCGCCCGCGGCAGAACTTGGCCGGCGAACGCAGACAAATTCCTGCAGTTTCTCGAAGCGCCGACAAAGAAAGGCGTCTGCCAGTTGCGGGCAACTTCGTCGGAGTCCGAGGAATCCGCATAAAGAGTGTCATGGGTCGGAGTCGCTCAAGCCAAAGGCTTATTCAGTAATCATCAATTCGTCTAATCCTGAGCGAAAGACCTACAACTTTGATTAAAGTGTGTCATACTCGCGTTCTATGACTACTCCAAAACGGACTATCTTCTCACGTCGTGCTCCAGATCACGTTACCGATGCACTGGTTGATGTCCTGTCGGAGGGGGATACTTATGAGTTCAAAGCGTTGTTTCTGAAAGTCTATGCTGGATTGAAGCTGAAGAACGCAGTGAGCGGCGGCGAGGAGATGTTGCGGCTGCGTTGTTATGAAAAGTTGCAAAACCTGACCAAGCGCGGTCTTGCGCTCAAGACCGGTAAAAACTACGGTGCTCTCAAGGGAATCGAGCAGGCATCCAGCATTCATCAGCTTGCGCGGGCTGACGCGGCTGTTGCGGCCCGTATTGCCGCAGCCGGTTGATTTTTCAGCGAGAGTGTCAGGGCGCGGTGGCTGTCACCAAAACCAGGGTCTTGGTAGCTGACGAGGTCACGAGACACTCAACCTAAAAACAGAGCTGATAGCGGATAGTCAATAGATTGAGCGGTTTATATAATTTCGTGGCCAGTTGGCGTGCGCGCTGGAGTTGTTGGAGCGCACGCGCCCCGCGTGCTGGAGTCTGCGCCCTCGCGGACTTCCTGCGAATGTCCCCTGACGATATGACACCATGGGCATGCGTCTGGCCCTTCGCGTGGCGCGTGCGCTCCAAAACGTCTCGCACAAAATGAAAATAGCATCGTGGAAACGGCCACGCTATATATTAAAATGCTCTAAGGGGGCGTAGCAATGATTGGAAGACGTATTTGTAGGGCCAGTGCACCGCCTCCCGCGCCTCTGATCGAGCTGCCAGTCTTGCAAGGGCGGTTCAGCACCTTTCAAATACCGTCCATAGCCTTCCATGGCTGGACGCAATTCCGTGCCCTCCGGCATATTCTTGCAAAAACGGAGAAACTTAGCCATCTCCACGCCCCACCAACCCAGCCTTTTTCCCCGTCGGGCGTGGCTGGCAGCACCACCCCTGCCGCCTCCACCACTCGGCGAACCCATGGCTTGACATCAGGTTGGTTTTTTGATTGATTGCTCTTGTCCATTTATAAATCAAAATCGTAACCAAAACTGTGGGCGAATTCAATACATAATCTACATAAAAATGTTGGCCAATCAAACAAACCACAGTTTAGTGTGACTAAACAACGTTCTGCAAGAAAACATTTACACATGACCACCTTCCGAGCATTCGTTCTAATCTTCTCAGCACTGACTACGATTGCCCATGCGGAGGATTTTCTCGTTCGCGGCGGTCGATCAGCAGACGGTCTATACGAAGTCCGACTTGTTCGCACACCCAACTACGACAGCAACACCGACGGCACGGAATATCGGTTTCAGATTTGTAGGACATCCGACAACAAGTCGCTCTATACTGTTTCTGGAAGTGGATTCCGCGGCTACTCGGCTGCTCAGGGTTACTGCGAAGCACTTTGGAGTCCGTCGGGTGGATTTGTAGCGTTTACAGACCGTTACACGAAGCATACCAACAAGATCTACGTCCTCAGCGTCACTCCTGAAGAAGCGACTCAACTGGAGATACCCAACTACGTCGATAATGCTCTTGGTCGCGTTAACGCTACGGGATTTGACTTTGCTTGCGTCTCGACCCCCAAGAAATGGCACGACAATCATCTTTGCGTGACGCTCTATTTCACCGCCAACGGGCGTCATTCATACACGAGCAATGTCACCTTACACGCTGTCCGCCCCGAACATTCCTTTCCCGTGCTTGTATTTGAAGCGATTACGGATCCCAAAGAAGGCGAAGAATAAATGGAGCGGCAGAACAAGACGCTCCATCCAACGGCGGGTAACGCTCCAGTTTGAATTCGATCTTCCATTCCCGCCGTGGATGAGCTAGACGTTCGCTAACTATGAAACACATCACACACATACTAGCTTGTATTTTTCTGTTCCAACTTTGCCCGAAAGTTTTGGCGGATGAACCCGACCTCAAAGACTATGGCCTCGTTCTGATGGTGGATCATCAGGACCCGGGCCGGAAATCAAATTTCATTCGCGTGACAATCGAAAATCGAAGCAAGAGTCCAATCAAAGTAATCCCGCCGCCGGACATCAAGAGTCCATGGGGGCCAGTTGGTTGGTGGTATTGTGGATCCTATAAGTTTTATCTTCACTCGGGCACTCAGGGTCGAGTCGAATATGTTTGCGATACACCACAACCGCCAGCCATTCCGCCCATGCTTGCGCCACCGGCTATTGTCACTCTTTTACCCGGCCAATCCATCGGGGCGCTTATATACTTGCCGCTTCCTATGCCTGAAGATGCTACTAGGGTAGGTGGCCCGAATGAACCGCCATCGCTTATTTCATCGCTCAATTGGAGAAAAACCGTTGATGAGAGCGTCGGCAAGCCTCCCACAAGCGGTTATTCGCTCATTGTGGAATACAGACCCGAGGGATATCAATCTGAAGTTATTCTACAGCCTATTGGTTCCCAGAAGAATAATGAAGATAACGCCACTCCGGAACTTGTGCCTTCCAACGGTAAAAGAATCACCTCAAACGCTCTTCTTTTTAGTGTAGAAAAACCGGCATCTCAAAACAAGTGAGTCGAACTGTATCGGATGCCAGCAAGATTTTCAGAAACAAGCGAACAAGACGCTACATCCAACGGCGGGTAACGCTCCTGTTTGAATTCGCGCTTCCTTTCCCGCCGTGGATGAGCTAGACGTTAGGCGACTACGCACATCTGCCGTGAGAACTACGATTCTATTTTTGCTAATCTTGATTTCACTCGCGGGCACTTTGTGGTTTTACAGCTTTATCGAGGCGGCTTTCAACATGCTGGAGATGTTGCTGGAACCCTTTTTCACGGCCGACCCGACGGACGGAGGCGCTCTGTGGCTTGGCGGACCCTTTCTCGTGTTGTTCCTCATCGCTGGCGCGCTGTGGTTCATCGGCGTGCCGCTGGCTGCCTCAGCGGTGGCGGGTTGTTTGGGCGGCTGGGGCCTCAGGCAATCCAAACGCTCGATTTCCAAGCGCACTGGATGGATCTGTTCGGCTCTTGCCGCTGTATGCGCGACAGCGATGGTGGTAGGGCTCATCCAGCCCGACGTTTTTCCTACTGACCGTCCTAGAATGAAGCCGAAGACCCCGCCCAGCGTTCTGGCAGCTCTTGCAGGCGCCAATGCCGCTTTGTGTGTGTTCGTCGGGACCGTTGTCCTGCGCCGAATGACCTTCCGGGTCGCACTGAGGCCACCTCCACTTCCAATCACAACCAATGTCGCCTAACGAACAGATGCATAGTCTGATGCGGAAGCCGACCATTCTGGATCAGCTTGCAGGTGGTGACTGGGTTTTTCGCATCGCTTGTATTGGCATTGCCTTTTCCATCATCGTTGCTATTTGGTTGGCGGTCTTAGGACGCCGTGAGAGTCGTTCTCTCATGTTTTTGGTTGCATTGATGCCTCTGATCTGCGGTAGTATTGCCATTTTATCAGCAGTTGAGTCATATGACGCACGCTTGACGGGCGGCACAGAGAACGAGCTGATGACAGGTCATAACGAAGCCATCCCCCGCTTGGGCGTTGCGCTAGCACTGCCTGACTCTTACTATATCGGTGTCTTTGCATCACTGATTTGCCTTGCTGCGGCGGGTCTCCGATGCTTGCGAGACACTAGGCAACCATCATAAATTTGCCTGCGATGAATAGAACCAAGCCAACGAGCCGAACAAGTCGAGACACAGCAACCCCTATCAGCCGCCCTGTTTTCATGATCTTTCGTAGTTTTAACCCCAACCCAGTGATCGACGTGCGGCCCCGCTGATAGGGGTGCGTGCTCTTTTACGTTCGCCCAACTAGCCTAGTCACTTGTGACTACAACCCTTAACCTTGTTGCGGAGTGGCGCTCCCAGTAGTCGGTGCCACACCTCGACGTTCGCTATAAATGAAAACCATTTTCATATCGCTCATCCTCTCGTTGCTGCTTGCCGCTTGCGATCAGTCAGCGACACGATCTCAGACATCGAAAGCAAAGTATGAACCTTCGGAGTTCATTAGGACTTTCGACGCAGGGATGCTACTAAGCCCTGGATGGTCTATCAATTCCCGAAGTGAAGAGAAGAGAATCTACGGCGGAGAGGCTGGAAGTTATCGCAGAGGTAAGGTTGTGATCGTGGGCGGAACGCAGGATTCAGAACAATTTTCGGTCGGAGCGTTGAAGGCTAGACTTTCTACAGCCCCCGGATTGCGTGAGATTGATTCTGGTGACGATTCGGAGTATAAGTTCGCCTATGGTGATCCTACGATTTACAATGGATTGATCGCTGCTTCTGTGGTTCATTCAGGCAACGAAGCCATTGTGTCATACGAGCTGACAGAAAAATCCCAAAGCGAACAAGACGCACCATCCAACCGCTAGAAGCCGTTCTGTTTCGATGATTTCTGGTATCTACAACCTCAACCCTGTTTTAGACTTCCGGTGTCGCTACTAGCGGCGGATGTGCTTTACGTTCGGCAAATAAAAACCAATCTGAAAACAGTATACGAAGAAATAGACTGCCCGATTAATTCACACAAATGAAAACTCTTTCGCCTACCCAGCTCCAAACGGAACTCCTTTCGGAATCGCCCCCTCTTGTCCTTGATGTGCGGCTGGCCGACGACTTCTCGGCGGGACGAATCCCCGCCGCGCTCAATAACTGCGTCTTCGAGGTGGCTTTTCATGAGCGGCTCGCCCAGCAAATTACGGACAAAGCACAACGAATCATCCTTGTAGGCGCATCAAGATCAAGTCAGGAAGCGAGAATGGCCTTTGAAAAGCTGGAACGGGCAGGGTTTTCCGATCTGTCGATTTTAGAGGGTGGCATCGAAGAATGGGCGGGCACAGGCCTGCCGATCCAATCTCTAGCACCGCCTCCGTGTCAGCCAACGGCACCCAATGGGCGGCTGGCCGTCAATCTGGCAGAGAGCCGCGCGGAATGGATCGGTCGCAACCTGCTGAACAAGCACTGGGGCACTGTGGCAATCAAAAGCGGGTCGATCGACTGCAGCGCCGGAAAACTCATCGGCGGGGAGTTCATCCTCGACCTCACCCGGCTCACATGCACCGACCTCGCTGGCACTCCGGTTCATGATGTGATTGTGCACCACCTTCAGGATCATGATTTCTTTGACGTGACACGTTTCCCCGAGGCCCGCCCTTGTCATCACCCACGCGGAGGTGATTGGGGAGCAAGGGGCGGCTAACGTCCGCATCACGGCAGACCTCAGCTTGCGGGGTGAGACACACCCGATTGTTTTTGATGCCGAGGCAGGAGTGACTGCGGAGGGCAAGGCGGCGGCGCAGGCCTCGTTCACCATCGACAGAACCCAGTGGGGAGTCATCTACGGATCGGGTAAGTTTTTTAAACGACTCGCCGGCCATCTCGTGAACGATCTCATCGAGTTTCAGATAAAGATCGTCACTGAGTGACATAGCGAGTAAGCGCTGCCACGCGCACTCCCTCATCCACACCTAATAAATACATCTGAATATGACCACTGAACCAGACGCTGCCTCGCAAAGCTCCAATGATCCCGCGAGTAGGACTGCCCTCATCATCGGGTTAGACCCCGAACTCATTGATTTCTCGTCGCCCGACTTTGCGGCGTTTCCAGGCATGACGGCTGCAAAGGTATTGGCGGGAATGGACGCCGCGGCCGAGGGGATGAAAGATCATGGTTATGAGGTCCATCATTGTCTGACAGATTTTGGCCAGACTGCAGAAGAGATCGTCACCGCCCAACTCCAACGATGGCATTACGACTGCGTCCTGATTGGTGCGGGTGTCCGGACCGTCCCAAGCAATTTCATCCTGTTCGAGAGGCTGATTAACTTAGTGCATATTCACGCGCCGCACTCCAAAATCTGCTTCAACACAAATCCCTCAGATACGCTGGAGGCACTACAACGCTGGTTATGATCTGTTTCTCGCGTTCAATCGCAATCATCGCAGAGCCGAACAATGCGCGACTGGACAACTGCTGGGGCTCTTTTGTTTCATCCACGTTTCTCGCTAGTTTTAACTTCAACCGTGCCATCGACGCGCCTTGCCGCCCCGGCAGTGCCAGCGCTTAGACGTTCGCCCAACTAGCCTAGTCACTTGTGGCTAACAACACTACCAGATCTCCGTTTTACGATTTGCGTGACCTTCTTCTGTCCGCACCACAGGAAGCGTTGTCGCGACTAAGGCGGGACAGGTCGCTTTTGGATGCACGAAGCGGCCTTGGAGAGACACTGCTGCACTGGATGGCCGTCGAGGATGCTTCCTCCTTAGTTTCGGCGTTGATTGAGCTTGGAGCCGAGATTGATACAGTGAACCACTTCGGTTCCACACCACTTCAGGAGGCTGTTCAGCTTGGCCGGACAGAGATATGTCTAGAGTTGCTAACACGAGGAGCTTCCGTCACACACATCAATGACGCAGGAGATTCTGTGATTTCGACTTCGACGATACTGAAGCGGCACACCCAGTTAATCGCAGCTCTACTTGACCGGTTGCCCTCTGGCATACCGCTCTCGGATGTCGTTGACGAGACGACACTGGAGGGCATCCGGCATCGGGATGACCCAGTGGCAGCCCTTTTCCGAGCCAGAGGCATTTCCGATAGCACCTACTGGAACTCATGAATACAGCACATCCACCAACCAAGGAGCGGCTTCAACTTTGAAGTGCGCCACATTGCACCGCATAGAACATCAGTGAGTAATGAGAAGGAGTGATTCAGATCAGACGCAAAGCCCTACGTGCCGGAGGCTTGGGTTTTGTGGTTGATCTGGATCACTTTGGCCGCCGGGCGATTATTGAGTCCCGCGCATTAGGGTGACGCGCGGCGGGATGGGTGTCGGGGCCAGCCTGGCCCCGGGTCATGGGGGCTGGCAGTCCCCAACACTTGTCATCCTGTTATGCGAGACTCAATAAATTTTGCAATCTCGTCAACTGCACCGCTTCATTTTCCGAGAAACCAGATGTTCCGGTAGCGCGCCGGGTTGCCGTGGTTCTGCAGGTGGAGCGGACCGGGGGCGGGCTGCTCTTTTTCCGGAGCGGCGGTGGTGATGTGCGGGACTTCGACGTTGTCATGGACCACGACTCCGTTGTGTTTCACGGTCATGCGGGCGTTGGAGATCTTTTTTCCTTCGGCGTCAAATTTTGCCGACGTGAAGTCAATATCGTAAGTCTGCCAGGTGAGCGGCGGAAGGCACATATTAACCTTAGGCGCCGCGATGGTGTAGATGCCGCCGCATTCGTTGTTCTTTCCCTCAAGGGCGAAGCTGTCGAGCACCTGGACTTCGTAGCGGCTCTGCACATAGACGCCGCTGTTGCCGCGCTGCTGACCGCGGGCGTCGGGCTTGTAGGCGAGCATGAACTCGATGTGCAGGGTGCCGTCCGCTAACTTGGCACTGCTGGTCGCACCCTGTTCCAGCAGGCCTTCATCGGTGACTTTGGCTCCGGGGAAATAATTATTGTCTTTCCCGTCGAAAAGAACCAGTGCAGCCGCAGGCGGCTTCGCGCCGAGCGTGGGAGACTGGCGCGTGACGCGGTTCATTTCCATGAAGCGCTCGCCTTGCAGATTCATAATGAGGATGTTGTTGCCGTCGACTGTGGCTTTGACATTATCCTTCTCGAATCGTGCGATTTTCTCGCCTGCGGCCCGCTGGCCATTCACTCGGGAGACGGTGCTGCGGTCTCCGTTCCAGCCTGCTCCAGGCAGTCCGCCTTCGTAGCTTGCCGATTCGAATTTTCCGCCGCCTTGCGCCCAGATTTGCACGCCGAATTTTTTTCCCTTGAGATCGCCAGTGTCGATCTCGCCGGTGTATTCGCCCTGAACGGCGTAGTCCTCATCGTCCACCTTCGCGGGATCCATCCAGACCTTCGGCGGTTCAGGCTTTTTGGCGTCGTCGGCAAGCGCCATGAGGGCTGGGTAAAAAAGCAGGATGCTCAGCGTGATAATCTTCATGACGTGGAGATTGGCGATGCACTCGGCGGTTGGCAAGCCG
>JANNQW010000130.1:0-12353 GCA_031400955.1 Verrucomicrobiota bacterium | reverse complement strand
GCCGGCAGCGAACGAAACCGCGAAGTGATGAAAGAGCTCGGTGTGAAGTTCATTCACGGTGATGTGCGCAGCTCGAGCGACTTTGATTCCATGCAAGATGTGGACTGGGTCATCGACGCCGCAGCAAATCCGAGCGTGCTCGCCGGTGTGGACGGTCGCACCAGCAGCCGCCAGGTCATTGAGCACAACCTCAACGGCACGGTGAACATGCTTGAGTTCTGCCGAGTGCGCGGCGCGGGATTCATTCTACTCAGCACCAGCCGCGTCTATGGCGTGGAACCGCTCAGCAAACTGCCTTTGCGCACCGAAGGATTGCGGTTTGTCATCGATGATGGCAAAACGCTGCCGCTTGGCGTTTCCACGAACGGAGTAAGTGAGAGATTCAGCACCACGCCGCCGCTTTCACTTTACGGCGTGAGCAAAAAAATGAGCGAAGACCTCGCGCTGGAATATGCCGGAGCCTTCAATATCCCCGTCTGGATCAATCGCTGCGGCGTCATGGCCGGATCCGGACAGTTCGGGAAAGCTGATCAAGGCATCGTTGCTTTCTGGATTCACTCCTGGCGCGAATGCCGGCCACTGAAATATCTCGGCTTCGGCGGTCACGGACATCAAGTGCGCGACGTGCTGCATCCCGACGATCTCGCCACGCTGCTGATCAAACAACTCCATGCTGGTTCCGGCAGACCGGATGTGCCGCGCGTGCTCAACGTCGGAGGCGGCGCTGAAAGTTCGTTCTCGCTCGCGGAACTCAGCACCTGGTGCGCCGCGCGCTTCGGCACCAAGCTGGAAGTCGCGCGCGACGGCAGCGAGCGTTCCTTCGACATTAGCTGGATTATTCTTGACGACGCGAAGGCCCGTGCGGCCTGGGATTGGAAACCGCAAATCGCGCACGAGGCGATACTTGAAGAGGTCGCGAAGTTTGCGGAGTTGAATCCGGAGTGGATGGAAATCTCCACATCATGGCGCAAACAAACTTAACGAACGCAAGCCTGGTGTATCTCCTTCAAAATCCCGCGCAAGTCGTATTGATATTTCCAATCCGGATAATGTGACTGGAACTTCGCGACATCACTGACCCACCAGATGTGGTCGCCAATGCGGTTGTCTTCCTTGTAGGTCCACTCCAGTTTCTTGCCGCTGATTTCCTGACAGAGCTTGATGGCCTCCAGCATGGAGCAGTTGCTGTGGCGGGAGCCGCCGATGTTGTAGACTTCGCCCGCACGCGGAGCTTTGATGAAATGCACGAACGCATCCACAAGGTCGGCGCTGTGGATATTGTCACGCACCTGCTTTCCTTTGTAGCCGAAAACATTGTAAGGCTTGCCGGTCACGGTGCATTTCATGAGGTAGGCCAGAAATCCATGCAGCTCCGCGCCGGCATGAGCCGGGCCGGTGAGACAGCCGCCTCTAAACACACCGGTGTTCATGCCGAAGTAACGGCCGTATTCCTGAACCATCACGTCCGCGGCGACTTTGCTGGCCCCGAAGATGGAATGCTTGGTGGTGTCAATGCTCATTGACTCATCGATGCCGCGCTGAAAGAACGGATGCTTCTCGTCAATCTCCCATCGGGTCTTCTTTTCCACCAATGGCAGCAGGTTGGGCGTGTCGCCATAAACTTTGTTGGTGCTGGTGAAGATGAATGTGGCCTCTGGCGCATGCAACCGGGTGGCTTCGAGCAAGTTCATGGTGCCAATGGCATTGACCGCAAAATCCGTCAGCGGCTCTTTCGCGGCCCAATCATGCGAGGGCTGCGCGGCGGTGTGAACCACGACTCCCACCGCGAATCCAAATTTCTTGAAAAGTTGATTTACGGTGTCCCAGTCCCGGATATCGACATCCTCGTGAGCGTAGATATGAAGTTTCTTGCGGAGTTCGACCTGCATCTTCGCTGTTGAGGCCTCGTCGCCGAAAAAATACCGGCGCATGTCGTTGTCTACTCCGACAATGGCATAGCCCTCGGCGTGGAGCCGTTTGCAGGTCTCGGAGCCGATAAGTCCGCAAGAGCCGGTGACAAGGGCAATTTTCATGTGCACCGGACGCTACGATTTTTCATTGACGCCGCAAAGAAATTCTCCAAGCCTGACTTTCATTCTTTCACCCTGTGCCCGCCACCACACCTGCCCCGTTGCAATTGCTCAGCATTATCCTCCCCGCGCGCGATGAGGAAGGCAGCGTTGGCACCACAGTGGAACACCTCCACGCCACGCTCGAAGCCCGCGGTGTCCCCCACGAAATCGTGGTCGTGAACGACGGCAGCAAGGACGGCACCTGGAACCTCCTGCTCGATCTCCAAAAGCGCATTCCACAGCTTTTTCCGGTCAATAATGAAGGTCCGAATGGCATTGGCTGCGCGATCGTCTCCGGTTTGGACGCCATGACTGGCGATGCCGCAGTGATCATGATGGCAGACGAAAGCGACAGCCCCGATGATGTGGTTCGCTACTGGGACATGCTCAACGAAGGCTGGGAGTGTGTCTTTGGCAGCCGTTTCATCAAAGGCGGCAGCACCACGGACTACCCCGGGTTCAAGCTCTTCATGAATCGGATCGTCAATTTCTTCATCCGGATTATTTTTCGCATCAAGCTCAACGACACCACCAACGCCTTTAAAGCCTACCGCCGCACTGTCATCGATGGCTGCCGCCCGCTGATCGCTCCACATTTCAACCTCCTTGTGGAACTCCCGCTCAAGGCCATCGTTCGCGGCTACACCTGGACCGTGGTGCCCATTAGTTGGAAAAACCGCCGCGCAGGCGAAGCTAAGTTCAAGCTCAAGCTTAAGGAAATGGGCAGCCGATATTTCTTCATCATCATGTATGTTTGGCTGGAGAAATTTTTCAGCCGAGGTGACTACCGTCGACAGATCGAGCGCAAATAAGCGATGGACTCAGGCGCCACATGATCTGCGGAAAAAATCTGATGCCGCCGCATCAGCTACCTTCGAGATGTGCTCCATGGTTGTTCCGCGCAACCGAGCGACGAACGCAGCGGTGTGCGCGACGTAAGCCGGTTCATTGCGCTGCCCGCGATACGGCATCGGTGCGAGATACGGACAATCCGTCTCCAGCATAAAACTTCCATCGGGAACCGCGCGGGCACATTCCTGAATGATCTGACCGTTCTTGAAAGTGACGATGCCAGTGAAACTCACCAGATGCCCTTGTGCAATCAGTGGCATCGCATCTTCGAACGTGCCGGTGAAGCAGTGGAACACCGCGCGCAAACGTCGATTGAAGGGAAGAACCTGCGCGGAGAGATCCACAAAGCTCTCGCGATTATGAAGCACAACATTTAATCCGAGTTCCGCCGCGAGTTCCAACTGAGCCCGCAACACAAAAGCCTGTTGTGTCTTCCATGTTTCAATCGTAAATCCGTCCGGCGGCTGATGAAAATAATCGAGGCCGATCTCACCGATGCCGACGACCTTTGGGTGCGCGGCCAGTTCGCGAACGACGCCGATAAACGTCTCATCCCTCACCGAGTCAGCATCGCAGGGGTGAACGCCGACCGTCGCAAAAACATCCTCATAGGATTCCGCGATCTTAAGCACCGTTGGAGCATCCTCAAGATTTGTGCTCACACAGATGATGCGTTTCACCCCAGCTTCTCGGGCCCGCGCAATGATATCCGGGAGAACATCCGTGAACTGCTTCGAAGCAAGGTGGGCGTGGGTATCAACGAGCATCACTTCGACGATGGCTGTCCGGCAGCGGGACTTTTAGCTTCCGGCGGCATGTCCCAGGCGTTGAACCATTCGCCGCCGCTGCGAACGAATCCCATTCCCAGCAGGCGTTTCTCCATGTCGGCCAGATGCGCGGCACCGTAGAATATAGCGAGATTTTTTTTGCCAAGTTCAATCTGTTGCTGGAGCACATCGAGCGCAACTTTGTTGCGCTCCGTGAGGATCACGGTGCCGCCATCGGATTCCAAACCAGACAGCATGCCCTCGATGCTGCCGAAGGTGCGTGCGGCAATCCGGCGCAGGCCGGTGGAACCGTCTTTTCGGCAGAGGGATTCCATGATTTTGAGCAGCCCAGGTTGCTCCGGCGCTGCCTCGGGATGCGCGATCTGAACCACAACGGATTTCCACCACAGTGTAAGGAAGCTTTCATTTTTAGCTTTCTGCATCGCGGAAAATTTCCGTAAAGTCATATCAGCATGAACAAAGTTCCTCTGGCTGTAGTCGATGCCTTTCATTTGCCCTGTAAGTCCGAGTGACTTTTCCATCGTCTCGTAGAGCGGATGGAGCCATGCCAAATTGCTTCCAGCGACCTGCTCCTGCTCTGCCTCCCGAACAAGTATCAAATCCTCCTCAGTCGTCTCCCTCGTCAAGTATTTCTCAATCGCCTCCACGCGCGACTCAAGAGAGTCCGCCGCCTTGGGTGGTTGCACTGCCTCCACACGTGCGCGGGCGATGCGCCATTGCAGGCGCTTCTCATAAGATTCGCCAACCATCTCGTATAGCAGCGCGTCGTAGCGGGTGAAGCGGTGATTGAGTTTCTCGTAGTAAACCTTGTCCGCGATGTGGATGGCTCCGATCAGATCCACAGTGACGCCGTCCTTGTTGCGATAGCTGCCGATCCCGGTCTGCAATCTTGAGCCAGATTCATCTTCTTCAAACCGGGTAAATTTACCACTCGCAGCAGCCCCTTCAGGCGGTTCGGCACGCAATATTCCCACACCGAGCGTGAGCAGGCTAACAGCGATGAGCGGGTGCAGATTCATGAGTTTAATCTGCCTTGAAAGGACAACGAAGGCAAGCCTGCGTTCAATTCGTCGCGGAGGTCTTGCGCTTCCATGAAACCATTGCGGAAGCGATGAAAGCCAGGCCAATAAAAATCATGAAGACCGAATAGAACTGGCCGCGGGTCAGACCCATGATCAATCCTGCGTCCGGCACCCGAAATTTCTCCCCGATGATTCGAACAATCGCATACAGGATGAAGAAGATTCCGCTGAGCAGTCCATTCGGCAGGTTCTTTGAACGCGTGCGAATGAAAAGCATCACTAGGAACATCAGCAGCCCTTCCAGACCTGCCTCATAAAGCTGCGACGGATGCCTGGCTGGCAGCGCAGCCTCAAGCTGCTGCATTCCACCCGGCAACTCCTTCACGGCAGCAATGATCTCATTGCTGTGCGTTGGCAACGCATGATGATTAAAATCCATTACCGCGCGCGGCACGAAATCTTGATGATGAATTTCCGTGGGAAATTTCACGGCCCATGGAACTGCGGTCGGATGCCCCCAAAGCTCGCCGTTGATGAAATTGGCGGTTCGTCCGAACAAAAGTCCAAGCGGCACGCCGACCACGAGATTGTCGCCCAGACCCAGCCCCGACATTTTATGTCTCCGTCCATACCAAAGCGTGAATAATAAAACCCCGAGGACTCCGCCGTGGCTGGCCATGCCGCCCTTGTTGATCAGGAAGATGTCCAAAGGATGCCGCAGGTATTCATCTAACTTGTAAAACAGGATGTAACCGACGCGCCCGCCGACTATGACTCCAAATAATGCGACTAACGTGATGAAGTCACCCACTTGGGCCGGCTTAAGTTCGCCATAGCCTCGTCGGGCCAGACCGCGCATCACGAGAAAGCAGCAATAAAATCCGAGCACGTAGGCCAGACCATACCAATGCAACGCCACGCTGTCGCTGAAACGGAAGATGTATGGACTGAGATTGTGAAGATAGAACGCGAGCATTGAAATCAAACGAAGGAATTAGGAGGGGCCAATATCACAGGTCAACAGATCGGAAAGCGTCAGGATGCCGAGCAGCATCGACTCCGAATCCACCACCACGGCCTTGCTGGCGCCGGTGCGGATGAGCGTCTCAAAGATATTCGGCAGCGGAGTCTCCGGCGCGACTAGGAGAGCACGTTTCACAGGGAGATCCTTCACCAAGGCCACGGAATCCATGGCGTGATGCTTGAGCCACTCAAGGCCGTCCGCACGCCGCAGTAACCCTCTCACACGACCGGCCCCGTCCAGCACCGGATAGCTGCTGTGACGCTCGCGCTGGAAAATATCGACCGCAGTTTGCAAGGCAGAGTCTTCCCGAAGCGAAGCTGGCTGCTGAACCATCAAATCACTCGCAGTCCCATTGCGACATCGCGAGGGCAGCTTGGCCAGCACTTGCCCGATCTCCTGCGGAGTGTCGTAAGTTTCGGCGGTGCGCAGCAAGAGTTTTCGCAGTGAGTCGATCACAATGAGTTTCTGGAAAGTGCGGTCGCTGACCGCCACCAGCGATGTCGGCTCCTTCGCCGTGGCATCAAAACGCCAGGTGTGATCCTCCATCAACGCTCGCTCGCCGAAATGATCGCCGGTCACCGCCGACTTCACCAGCGCACCGCTTTCATCTGTTATGTCCACGCGACCGCTTTTCACGGCATAGAATGAGGATGCGGGTTCGCCACGGTGGAAAAGCGGATCACCCGCTTCAAGATGCACTTCCTCCAGCGGGGTGGAGTATTGCGGCGTGAGCAGGTTGATATCACGCGGGAAAAACAAATCGAAAGTCCACTCCGACATCACGCGCAGTTTGCGGTCGAGTCCCGGAAGTTTCATCAGATAGATGCTGCGCCACATAAACCAGGCGATGAATCCGGAAAAGCGCAGACCCATGATCTCCGCCACGGCCGTGCGATGCCCGATGGACGCCAGCTCGCCGAGTCCTGTGAATTTGAAGGGCTTCAGTTCACCTCCACAGATGCTGGCTGCAATGTTGTCGCCGAGAAGCTGCCCCTGACGAAACGCAAACTGGGCGGTCTCGGGACAGTTCCCGCCGCCGGCCTTTGGAAACATTGAGCAGTCGCCCGCGGACCAGAGATTCGTCTTGCCGCGCACAAGACCGGTGCTCTCCACTAAAACGTGGCCTTTTTCGACCGGCAGCCCGCTCGATTCTCCGAGCTTTAAAACGAGAGGATGCGGTGCATTTCCGATGGTGCAGACCACGGTGGCAGCAGGAACTTTGCGCCCATCTTCAAGTGTCACGCTGCTCGCGGTAACAGCCTTGACGCGCTGCTTGAACATGATGTTGACGCCCATGCGCTCCAAAGTGCGCCCAGTATAATCAGCCAACTTGGGAGAAAGCATCGGCAATAATTTGTCACCGCCATGAATCAACGTGACCGAAACCTCATCAGTCGCGACGCTCTCGTAGTAGCAGCAAACCGAGCGGAGCAGGTCGATCATCTGACCCGCAACTTCCACCCCCGAATAGCCGCCACCCACGACCACGAAACTGAGCAGCGCGCGACGGGCCTCCGCACTGTCGAGCAGGTTGGCCTCCTCCATGCGTCCGATGATGGTGGCGCGAAGTTTCATCGCATCACCCACATTGCGCACGAGATGCGCGTGTTCCGCCATGCCGGGAGTGCGGCTCAGGTTCACATCCGAACCCAGGGCGAAAACGAGATGGTCAAAACTGAACGTGATATTCGGCGAGTAACTACCCCCATCCAGAACCACCATTTTCTTCTCCAGATCAATGTCGTGCACAAGGCCCCGGAAAACCTCCGCACCCTTGCAGAGCAGACGGATGGGATTGACCACGTGGCGCGGTGAAAGCGAGCCGCCCACGACCTCCGCAAGCATCGGCTGAAAGACCATGTGATTCTCACTGGCGATGAGGGCAACTGTTTTCCCCGTGCCGTGCAATCGTTTCAGCAGACGCTGAGCGCAGTAAACTCCGGCGAATCCGCCGCCGAGAATCAGGATATCGTGGTGGCGTGGTGAAGGCATGACGCGAAGTGAATCAGTGGGCACTGCCGCATCCACAGTTGTCCTCCGGTGGATCCGTGTCCTTGATCGTTGCGGTCTTTTTCAGAACATCGACGAACTCATTGAATTTCTTGTCGCGGTGAACTTCCAAAATGCGCTGCCGCACTTGATCTGACACCTCCTCGAATGGCTTCGGTTCTGCTGAATGGCGACCGGTCAGCTTGCAGATGTGAAAGCCAAGCTGGGTGACGAAGACAGGACTGATCTCATCAAGACGCATCGAGAAGGCGATAGCTTCAAACTCCTCCATGAATTCACCGCGCTTGAACCAGCCAAGATTCGAAGACATCTCCTTGTTCGAGTTGTGCTCCGCTCCGAGTGAGTCGAAGTCCGCGCCATTCAGCGCCTTTTCCCTCAGTTCGCGCATCCGTGTGTAAACTTCCACGCGGGTCTGTGCGCTGCCGAGATTTATGGAGATGTGCGACGCCCGAATCTGTTCTTCTGTGAGGAAGAGGTTCTTGTTTGACTCATAATACTCGTGCAGTGCAGAGTCATCAGGTTCCGGCTCCGGCGCGTAAACTTGCGCGAGAGTCTTGTCGAGCCGGACACTGCTGGCGACATTGCCGCGCACTGCGTCCTCATCTTTATAAGGCAATCCAATGTTGACGTAGAACTTGTCCTCGCCTCCAGCCGCCTCGATCAGCTTCGACAGCCGTTCCTGAATTTCCGAGTCACCCACTTCGGGAAAACGGCGCATGGCCTCGTGCTGCAGGAGGGCGCGGGAAGTGATGTTTTCCTTGGCCATCGCGCGGAATTCCGGATCACGCTCGCAACAGGCGACCTGCAGCGTGCGCTCAAAGTGCCCTTTAATTTGCCGGAATTCACCATCGATAACTTCGTCATCGATGGTCTCTTGATTGATGATCAATGCCATGTCCGCAACCTGCCAGTGACAAGGCTGCGCGCAATGCTCGATTTGCATTTTTGGATTGTGCGTTGCGCACGGCCAATTACGCGTATCATGGGCGCGATGATCCGAACGCCATTCATTTTATCCATCGCCGCCATTCTGTCGCTTAGCTCCTGCGCCTTTGAACAGCCTGCCGCGCCCCCTACG
The DNA here is from genome assembly GCA_031400955.1 of Verrucomicrobiota bacterium. GTDB lineage: Bacteria > Verrucomicrobiota > Verrucomicrobiia > Verrucomicrobiales > Verrucomicrobiaceae > VFKE01. The sequence continues at coordinate 3,507 of JANNQW010000130.1, read as the reverse complement.
CAGTTCTACACCGGTTATGCTCCATCCTATCCGGCGATGGTCCCGCAATTTTATCAGGGGCTGGCTCTGTCCGGCCCCTCAAACTTGCGCACCAGCGCACCACCGATCCATGCTGAATCCTACATCCTGATTGATCCGGGCAACGGCTCAGTGCTGGCTGCGAAAAATGCAGACACTTTGCGCTCTGTCGCCAGCACACAGAAAATTCTTACCGCACTTGTGGTCGTGGAAGATGGGTATCTGGACAAGCCGGTGCGCATCGCCGCCAGCGACATCGCGGTTGAACCTTCGAAGCTTGGTGTGCGCCCCGGCGAGGTTTACACAAGACGCGCGCTTCTCACTGCCTTTCTCGTTAAGAGTTCCAATGACGTGGCCAATGCGCTGGCACGGGACAATGCCGGCAGTGTCGCCGCTTTCGCCTCCAAGATGAACGCCCGGGCCAGGTCGCTCGGTGCCGATGGATCGTATTTTGCCAATCCACACGGTTTAAGCAGCCGGGGCCAGCATTCGAGCGCGCGAGACATGGCGCGGATCGCAACTGCGGCTTATCACAACAGCTTTATCCGCGACGTGGTGCGACGGAAATACTATACCTTTCGCTACGCCAACGGTCGCACCGTCACCCTGACGAACACCAATGAATTGCTCGGAAGAATGCCTGAATGCGACGGAATGAAGACCGGTTACACAGGACCGGCTGGCCGCTGCCTGATCTCGACTGCGCATCGCTACAATCGTCAGGTGCTGCTGGTTCAGCTCGGCACCAAGACCAAGTATATTTGGGACGACGGCGCGGCCATGATGGGATGGGGATTGTCGAGGTAATCGAATTGTCGTGGTGAGTGCATCAGCCCCAGCGCATTGGCCGACAGCAGGGAGAAACATTAGCAGGGCGAGAGCGATGGATTGGTGGTGGCATCTGGTCATGAGCGTGCCTTGTTTCATCAGGCCGGCGACCCGATCCCTCACTTCACCGAATATTCGGCGCGAACGATGGTGATAATGTCCTTTTCGTATGACGAGGTGTCGTTATTGCCTTCGTTGGAGGTTTCCGTGGAGTTGGCGGGGTTGATATTGATGATCCCCATGGATGAATAAACAAGGGGGCCGATTTCGGTGTTGCCAGCAGAACGAAGGATGTTTTCGGCGCGATTGCGGGCGTCTTTGGCGGCCTCCGACAACATCTCGAGTTTCAGTTCGCCGAGGCGGGTGTAATAGTAACTTGGGGAGTTAGAGGTCACGAAAACCCCCTGCTCAAGCAACGAGGTGATCTCCCGTGATGCCTTTTCGATTTGCGGAACATTCGAAGAACTCACTGAAACCCCCTGAATCGCCCGGAAACCCACCGAATTGCGTTTTTCCGTGCGCAAGGAAACAGTGGTGCCGGGAAGAACCTTGTCTTCACGCACGATTTCGAATTCCTCGGTGATATTGGCTGATTGTGTCTTGATGTCATCCGGCTTGATGCCCTGGGCCTTGAGGAACTCGACCACCTTGTCGGTGCCGCTTTTCATTGACACATAGGCTGCAGTGCGGTCGGCACCCTTGCCCTCAATGGTTGCCGACCACTCGATCAGGTCGGAAACGATTCTTTTTTTGGCTGATCCGGTGATGCGGATGTTGTTTTTTTCGGGTTGCTTGCGGACATCGCGCCAGGTGGCGGCGGCGATGAAGGTGGAACCGACCATGCCCAGGGCAAGGGCAAAGGCGGCGAGCGGGGGCAGGCTGATGCTGCGGATGGTTTTTTGCGAATTGGTGTCGTCACTCATGATTTGTAAGGCGCTTTGGTTTTGTAATTTATTTTCTTATCTTCTCTTATATTGGAATCCCGCAGATTCCAGATGAATTAATATAGCCTTCGCAGTCTTCGCGCGGGTATTGCAAGCGAGGTCAAGCCAGTCGTCGCCTGTGCTCTCTGAATGGGATTCGACCAGCCAGTTGACGAACGAAAGATTGTCCTTCAAAGGCGGATTTAACATGACCGCAAAGCTTGTGCTTGAGTTTTAACCACCTCCAGCCCCCACCATGCTGGCATCGGGGGCGCACATCCTGGCGGGATCGAGTGCTTCAGTCAGCTCGGCTTCGGTGATGCCGAGTTCTTTTAAGCGCTCCATGCAGAGTTTGCGCACGGGGGTGCCGGTCTTGGCGCTGAGCTTGGCGATCTCGGCGGCTTTGTCGTAGCCGATTTTGCTGTTGAGGCCGGTGACCATGGCGAGGCTGTATTCGATGAGGTCGTTGCAGCGCTCTTTCTTGGCGACGATACCGTCCACGCAACGGGTGCGGAAGATGGTGCTGGCGTTGGTGAGGAGTTCAATGCTCTCCAGCAGCGCGGCGGCGAGGGCGGGCATCATGACGTTGAGGTCGAGGTTGCCGTTGGCTCCGCACCAGGTGACGGTGGCGTCGTTGCCGATGACTCTTGCGCAAACCTGCATGAGGCTTTCGCACATCACGGGGTTGACCTTGCCGGGCATGATGGAGCTGCCGGGCTGGGTGGCGGGGATGGCAATCTCACCGATGGCGCACTGGGGGCCGGAACTGAGCCAGCGGATGTCGTTGGCGATTTTGAAAAGGCTGACGGCAATGGTCTTGAGCTGGCCGCTGGCTTCGACGAGTGAGTCCTTGGCAGACTGGGCTTCGAAGTGGTCCTTCGCTTCGCGGAAGGGGATGCCGGTTTTTTCGGCGAGTAACGCGATGGCCTTCGCGGGCATGTCGGGATGACAATTCAAACCGGTGCCGACAGCGGTGCCGCCGAGCGGAAGTTCCATGATGGCGTTGAGTGCCTTGTGGGTGCGGTCGACGGCAAGTTCTGCCTGTCGCGCGTAGCCTTTGAACTCCTGACCGAGTCGGACGGGCGTGGCGTCCATGAGATGGGTGCGGCCAATCTTGAGCACGTCCCAGAATTCGGTGGCCTTCTTTTCGAGCGACTGATGCAGCGCTTCAAGAGCGGGCAGAAGTTTTTTGTTTAACTCCTGCGCGACGGCGACGTGCATCGCGGTAGGGAAGGTGTCGTTGGACGACTGCCCCATGTTGACGTGGTCATTCGGGTGGACGGGGTCCTTGGCGCCGATGGGCTTGCCAGCGATCTGGCAGATGCGGTTCGAGATGACCTCGTTCGCATTCATGTTGGTGCTGGTGCCGGAGCCGGTCTGATAGATATCGAGCACGAAATGCGCGTCCAGTTTGCCATCGGCGACTTCTTGTGACGCTTGCTCGATGAGGTTGGCTTTGGCTTTGTCGAGAATGCCGAGTTCGGCGTGCACGCGGGCGACGGCTCCTTTGAGGAGGCCGTAGGCGTGGATGACCGGGTAGGGGACGGGTCGGCCGCTGACGGGGAAGTTCAGGACGGCGCGCTGGGTGCTGGCTCCATAGAGAGCGTCGGCGGGCACGGGCATCTCGCCCATGCTGTCTTTTTCAATGCGCGTGCTCATGGATTACATCGCGCCTTTTTTCAGATATGCAAAAACGACGACGCCTGCGCCGAGGAAGAGGAGTGCAATGATGATTCCG
>JANNQW010000129.1:0-2156 GCA_031400955.1 Verrucomicrobiota bacterium | reverse complement strand
GGCAGCCGCTGCAGTAGTTACTCATGCGCTGAATGTATTTGCCGGTGGCAATGTAGGGCTTGCTGGCCATGAGGCCACCATCGGCGTGCTGGGACATGCCTAGCGTGTTCGGCAGTTCCACCCACTCCACGGCATCCACATAGACAGCGAGATACCACTCATGCACCTCCCGGGGCCGCACGCCGAACATGAGCGCATAGAGCCCGGTAACCATGAGGCGCTGAATGTGGTGGGCGTAGCCCAGTCGCAGGGTTTGATCCAGCGCATCGCGAAGACAGGCCATCTTTGTTTCTCCGGTCCAGTAGAATTTGGGCAAGGGCTGATCTGCACCGAGTGCGTTCAGTTCCACGTAGCCGGGCATGTTGTGCCAGTAGATCCCACGAACATATTCGCGCCAACCGAGGATCTGACGGATGAAGCCCTCCACACCCGCGAGCGGCGCGCGGCCCTTTTCCCATTCGTTCTCGGCAGCAGCGATGACTCGGCGCGGGTTCAGCAGTTTCAGATTCATCGCGGCACTAAGACGGGAGTGAAAGAGCCAGGGTTCCGCCGTCCACATGGCGTCCTGCCAATCGCCGAACTCAGTCAGGCGGTGCGCGATAAAATCCTTCAAGGCAAGCTCCGCTTCTTCTGGGGTGACCGGCCAGTCGAATTCCGCGAGATCACCCGGATGACTGGCAAAGCGCTTGTTTACCATGATGATCACCTCACGTGTGATGGCGTCCGGCGCAAAGCGATGCGGCGGCAAGTGCAGCGGTGGTCCCCCCTTGCCAAAGGTTTTGCGGTTTTCACTATCGAAGTTCCATGCCCCGCCCACCGGCTTGCCCTTATCCATCAGCACCGCATGACGCTGCCGCATTTCTCGATAGAAGAACTCCATGCGCAATTGTTTCCTGCCTTGCACATGGGCGGTGAACTGGTCGTGGCTGCAAAGAAAATGCCGGTCCTCACGCATTTCCAGGGGAATGCCAGCCGAGGCCGCAGCGACGCGAATCTCCTCTCGCACACCCCACTCACCCGGCTCCACTATGATCCACTTTTTCGGCTTCAGTCGCGTCATGGATTCAGCGAGGGCGGAAGTAAAGCTTTCAGCGCTGCTGACTTTGGACGCACCCTTTGGCTCCATCCAGGCCCCTCCATTTAGGGTTAGTTCACGATAAAATACCGTCCAACCCCGCAACTTCAATGCATCACGAAAATGTCGCATCGCAGAAAGAAAAAACGTGGTGCGCGTCTTGCTGCTCCAGACCCGGGTGCTCTCCTGCGCCACCTCTGCCATCCAGATGGCATCCTTGGCGGGATCAAAATTATCCAATGCAGCAGCGTCCGCTTTGAGTTGGTCGCCGAGAATAATGATAAGGTTTCTCATGGGGTGGACTGGATTCGCGAAAGGGCTTGGTTGGTGCGATGGCGGTGGACTCGGTTTAAAAACGTAAGCCGATCCTAAACGGACGGCCCGTATTTTGCGACATCCGAATTAATGCGTCGAACGTAAATTCAAAGTCCGATTCTTAGAACCACTAACATTCACGCACCATGAAACCCTCTCAACTCAAACAGCTCAGTAATCTCTGCTTCATCCTTGGTTTTGCTTCAATCATTGGCTCCATCGCCATCTGGTATATGACCGGCGGCACGACCCCCGAGTCCCAAGCTCACGCCGAGCGTTTTGGTATCTTCGTCGGCTTGTGGGCTCCGACGTTCTTCATCCTCTCCAACCGGTTCGATCGCTACGCCACGAAGCCAGCTTTTTGATTTCGTTTCTCACAGGAAGTCAAATTGCAGAGTGCCCAGCGAATGTCAGTGATCCCTGCCGCTTGGCGGAGATCACTGCACTGGCATCAGGTTCTTGCTAACATCTCCATGCGTTTCCATCCAATACCATGACTGCCTCTTCCCCCTCTCCTCGCTGGATGCGATCCGTCCTCCTCGCCGCTGGAATTTACAATGTTCTCTGGGGTGCTTTCGCCGTGCTTTTTCCAGGAGCCATCTTCAACTGGCTCAACATGCCGCAACCGAACTACCCGCAGTTCTGGCAATGCATTGGCATGATCGTCGGCGTTTATGGACTCGGTTATGCCATCGCTGCTTTTGATCCTGTGCGGCACTGGCCCATCGTGCTCGTGGGTTTTCTGGGCAAGGTCCTTGGCCCGCTC
>JANNQW010000128.1:0-4424 GCA_031400955.1 Verrucomicrobiota bacterium | reverse complement strand
CGCGGTCCTGTACCTTCTCGATGAAAAACGTCAACTGCTCGTGCCCCGGCACAACACCACGGACTGCCCTCCGCTCATTGCGCTGCCGGAACGCATCATCAGCCAGGCTCAGGTCAACGACGGAACCCTCTCCAGCTTTCTCCGTTTGCACAGCATCCCGAAGCACGAAGGCGTTTTGGGCGAAGTATTCACCTCGCAACGCGCGCAGAAAGTCGATGACCTCCGGCTTCATGCCAAGTTTAACGGCATCGCCAATCCCTTCCAAAAACACATCGCCGCCGTCATCGCGCCACTGCTCCATGGCTCGCGCAGTCTCGGCGTCCTCGCCGCCGCCACGCCGGAAGCACCGCCCTTCTCCCAGCACGCGTTGGAAATGTTTGCCTCGCTCGCAGAGCAGATCGGCTTCGCCCTCGGCAACGCCCAGGCGCATCACGAAGCCAGCGCGAAAAACTCCATCGAAGCCGAGCTGCGCAACGCCAGCGAAATCCAGCGCATCCTGCTCCCGCAAAAATCACCGGACACACCCGGCTTGGAAATCATCGGCTGCAACATCCCCGCGCGACTCGTCTCCGGAGATTACTACGATTTTTTTCCCATCGGCACCGCGCATGTCGGAGTCGTGATCGCCGATGTCTGCGGCAAAGGCATCGCCGCCGCGCTCATCACCGCCATGTGCCGCAGCGTTTTGCGTTCCCATGCGCGCGGCCTGCTCAGTCCCGCCAGTGTGCTCGGCGCAGTGAACCGCAATCTCTTTCCCGATATCCGCGAGGACATGTTCATCACCGCCGCCTATCTCGTGGTCGCCTCGGACGGCAGCAGTCTGACCCTCGCGCGCGCCGGTCACACCACGCCGCTCATCTGGCGTCAACGCACCGGCAAAGTGGAAGAAGTCACATCGCCCGGCCTGGCCATCGGCATTGATAAAGGTGATGTCTTCGAGCGCGTCACGCGCGATGTCACGCTCTCGCTTGAAAGCGGCGACGTCTTGCTGCTCTACACCGATGGCGTGAACGAGGCCAGCGATCAAAAAGAACTGTTATTCGGCGAAGAACGCATCAACGAAATCCTCGCCCAAACCGCTCCGCAAGGAGCGCAAGCTGTCATCGACACCTTGTGCAAAGCCGTGAACGAGTTCCTCGCCGGAGAACCACAGAACGACGACATCACCCTGGTCGCCATCCGGCGGAAATGATATGCAGCATGTCTGCGGCTTATCAAGTTGCTGGAGCTCAGAGCCTGTCCGGATCACCAGCCAAACTCCGCCATCAGTGGTCTGTGGTCTGATCCGAGTTCGGGGCCGAGTTCAAAGCGATGGCAATGCATTCCTTCGCCGCGATGCAGGATTCTATCTATGGGTATTGCCATTAAAGGATTGGATCGCATCCAGGTTCCGCCGGGATCTTTTCCATCGGATGCGTCTTGCAGATGGGCCTCTTGCAGAGGAGCAAATTTTTTGCTCCAGCGGGTCGCATTGAAATCACCGGCGACAATGACGGGACCGGAAATCTTGCGCAACTCGCTGGCAATTTCAGACATCGTGTCGTCGAGCGCTTGCGCCCAAGGATAAGATAACGGAGGAAGGGGATGAACTGCCAGCACAGTCACTTCGCCGTGTGATGTTTTTAGCCGGGTGATTAAAAGTGGAAACCTGATCTCGCTGCAGCGAACGATTCGGTAACTTAGAATGGGAACTCGCGAATAAAATGCGAACCCGGTTCCTTCCTCGACTGAATAAGGATATTTCTGACGAAGACTCTTGAGGGCATCAACCCATTCATTGGTTGTTTCGGTGAAGTAAATGAAGTCCGGCAAGACATTATCCACCCAATTCAAAGTGTCCTGAAAGCGATGATTGAAGACAAAGACGTTAAAGATCGCCATCCGCACGGGCCTCCCTTGTGTCTTGCTGGCTTTGGGAGAAATATAACATGGCACCATTCTACAAAGAGGAACGAGCAGCAAAAGAATGCCGAGAATGGCAGCACGGCGAGACTTGATGCAAAACAAAATTGCGATCAGGAACAGCAGGCTTTGGAAGTATTGGACTTGGAAATTATTTAGAAGATCGAGTTGCCAGAAAAAACCGCCGCCTACCCAACCGAGCAATGGCAATGATCCTACGGCAATCGTGAGCAACGCGACCAATATGCGCAATTTGCGAATTAAGAAAGAGCGCCACGGCATGGTGTCATCATTGGTGATTTCGCAGGAGCTGGGTCAGGGTGCATATAAGCTGGTCGTCATCCGGCGGAAATGACAAACAGAAATGGGATCAATCTTTCCCAGATGTGTCGCCCGGCATGGGTTGCGCCAACGAATCCTTCGGACTCCATGCCGCCACCTGCGCGCGGAACTCATCTGGATACCAGCGGCGCGTATCCGCCTCCTGCGCAAATTTCGTTTTCGCAAAGCGCGAGATCAGCTCCTCGAACATCGGATCGATTCCATCCTCCACCGTTTGCACCCAGCATCCGGCTTCCGCGAGCATCATCGCTGCTTCCTCCGAATCGCGCGGCAGCATGTGCGATGCCTCCCTCGCCATCTGCGCCGCCACTTCACGATAATGAAAACGCGGCCGACCCCAGAGCATGTTCTTCTTTAACCGCGTGATTTCCAATGCAGCCGGGCGGATGAGAATGGGGCTAGTCGGAACTTCTTCCTTCCATATCTTTTTTCCAGATTCGCCCCAAGTCCACGAGCCTTCTTTGCCTTTGAAATTATAGCAACGGATCAGCTGCATATCGTCGGCTTCAAAGCTACCATCCCAACACGCCCCATCAGGATCACCCTCGGCTCCGAATAACTCCATCCCATACCAGCGATGATAACGCGCAGCCTCCATCAGGCACCGCGCACGAACCTCCCGGCTAACGGCGCGACTCTGTGCCCGACGGTAGAGTGAGACATAGCGATCAAAAAAGGGAACCAGCTCGGGTGGATAGAATTCCCGCGCGGGAGTAAAATAGGCTTCTCGCGCGAGCCTGCGGGCCACCACGTAAAGAAAGCTGTTCATAGGCTCATTAATTACCGTCTTGCGGAACCCGCCGGCCCACCAGTTGGTCTGCGCCTCTTGATTCTCCACCGGCTTCTCGGGGACTGTTTTCAACTGGTATTTTTTTACAAAATCCAAAATCTCGTCAGCACTCATCAGGTGATCAACGATATACGCGGCATCATGCGGGCACTTGGCATCCAGAAACAACTTGAGCGCCCCGGCGAAGTCAGAACGGGAAAGTCGCACGGTTCCGCATTCGGCCAGAAAGCGCGAGTTCCGTACGCCATGCAACCACCCAGACTCGGGCGGCTCCACGATGTCACTGTAATCGTATATGCTCTCCGTCACGGAGGTGATGGTTGAGCTTTCTTCTTTGGGGAACAGGCGCAGCGCCTCGGAATATTTTGCAGCGGCCAGCTCAGGCTTCCCTCGCTGAAGCTCCAGCTTTCCCTGAATCCAGAGCGCTTCCCAAGTCTTCGCTCCGAGCGCAAGAAATTTCCGCGCCAGTTCATACTCGGCCACGCGATACAGGGCGATGCCGACGTCACTCATGACAGCATCATCTTTAACTTTTGCTGACTCAAGTTCTACGCACCAGTCGGTAAGCCGCTTTTTAGATGGGTCATTGGTTTGATCGGATGACTCTTTAATATCAGCATCCTGCACGAGCACCGCAGTGATGATCTCGCGGGTGGCGGCATCCTTCGCGGCATCGGCGCGGATGACAGCATCGGGACTTCCGGCGATGGATCTCGCTGCCTCCAGAAGGGCGGCGAAATAGACGCTGCGCGGATTGGCCTTGGCGTTGTGAAAATGCAGGGCAAGGCTGGCGGGTGATGGCGTGTCCCCTTTTTGTTCCAGCAATGCGAGTGCCGCAGGCTGCATTCGCAGGGAATCCGCGCATTTTTCTTTCTCGATCAAGCGGCAAACTTCCTCCAGCCAGTGCCGGGCGTCCTCGTCGCTGGCCGCAGTTTTGTAGAGCATCCATGCCGCCCAAGCCGACCGGTAGAGACGCTGCTCCTGGGGCAGGCGGAGCAATTCCATCCAGACTTCACGCGCGCCCTTGGCTCCCTCGTCATGAAATCGAGCGACGCCCTTCACATAGAGTTTAAACTCGGCGGGGATATTTTCCGGCCAGTCTTGATTTTTTATCCAAGGCAAATCACCCGCCGCGAGTGGCTTCATTTTGTTGTCCTTGGGGAGGCTGAGCATTTCCGCGTCCTCCCATTGGGAAAGCTGAGAGTGCCTGATCTGTTGATAATTTGCCACCAGCTCCTGCAAAGATTGGTCCGGGATGCGCTCACCCGACATGGTGAGCAGCGTCGTCTGGAAGCTCTGCACGATGCCACGGCCACCGTACTCGCTGCTGCGCATCGCGGCCGCCACACGGCGGGCCTCATCGAGAGTCGGATAGAGGACCCCGACGAAC
>JANNQW010000127.1:0-2933 GCA_031400955.1 Verrucomicrobiota bacterium | reverse complement strand
CGCTTAAGAAGGCGACCACGGATGCCGAGCGTGAAACGGCGAAGAAGGATCTGGCCAAGTGGCAGGCGAACAAAGAAGACGGACTCAAAGCGCTCAAGGAACGTCAGGAAGCGTTGGACAAAGTTAACGCTGACGCGGCCAACGCGGTCAAAGCGAGCGAGACGGCCAAAGCTTCACTGGTCCAGGCACAAGCTAATGAACTGGCCGCCTCCAAGGTGCTTCTCACCAAGGCGGAGCCCTTCCTCTCGAGCGATAAACTCGACGCCAAACTCGTCAAGTGCGCCATGCTGGCCAACGCCACGCCGCGTGGTTTGTCTGAATTTGCCCAGCAGGGCAAGGAGCAGGAGGCGCTGATCGAGAAGCTATTGGGGGATCCCAGGCTGATGAAACAGATGCTCACTGCCGGTGGCGCCAAGGACGGCAAGTATGGTGCAGCGATGCAGGTCTATACCGCCATCCAAAATGCCAGCCCAAGGGCCAAGGAAGGCATTTTTCAACGTTTGGCGCTGGGAGCGAGTCTCGAACATGCTGTGCCGATCGCGCAGAGCAACCCCAAGGACGCAACCAATGCCCCGGCCGTGGTGGACCCGGTGAAGCGCTATCTGCATTTCGAAAAAGCCTATCTCGGTGGCGAACTGGACCCTGCTTTCAAGGATCTGTCTGCTTGGGAGCTCCGCAATGTCGTCAACGGCGATGAGTCCGATGAAACCTTGGCGTGGGGGCGTGAGATGCTCCGCAACTATCGCCCCGATCATGTCCTGAATCCGAATGATGGCTGGCGCTATTCGCAAGCCGTCACCACGGATGTCCGCTACGGCTCGCAAAACGTGAAGGATGATGTGCCATCTCTGCAGAGTTACCAGAATATCATCAAAAATGGTGGCATCTGCGGTCGGCGTGCGTTTTTCGGGCGGTTTATCCTGCGGTCGTTTGGCATTCCTACCGTGGCCCGACCCCAGAGAGGGCATGCTGCGCTAGCCCGCTGGACCCCCAACGGGTGGGTAATCAACCTTGGCGCTGGCTGGGGCTATCCCGAAGCCAAAGGGGTGATGGACATGACGGATGCGGACTTTGTCTTGGAGACCCAGTCTCGGAAACAACCGCAGGCATTCGAGAAAGCCTTGCGTGCCCAGTGGGCAGGCGATGCGCTCGGCGAGCAAAAATATATCAGCATGAAACCGGGCAATCCCGGCGTGTGGAATATCCTGTCCCTGTTCGAGAAAAAAGCGATCGTCGCCGAGGTGAAACCGGTGCAGCTGGCGGCGCTGGGCGAGAATCTTGGCGAGGCCAACGAATCCGCAGAGACTAGAGCCAGGGCGCTCGTCAAGGCGACCGTTACCGATGCCGACAAGAAAATCGTCTTCGCTCCGAACGGCGTGATCACCATTCCTGCAGCGGCTTGCAGCGGCGCTCAGATCCTTGGGAGCTTCCTGGGAGGCCAGCAGTTGTTCTCCGGCGGCGGCACCATCAACTGCGACATCGAGCTTCCGAGCGCCGGCAAATATGCCCTCACGGCGCGCGTCACCACCGTGCAGGATAACCCGAAGATGCTGCTCACGACGAACGATGCCAAACAGCCCATTGAAATCACAGTGCCCTACACCATCGGCAAATGGGAGCCGACCCCGCCAGCGGAAGTCGCGCTCGCGAAAGGTAAAAACAGCCTGCGCTTCACCCGCCCCGAAGGAAGCCGCGGCCTGACCATCAAGGAATTCACGCTGACACCGGTGAAATAAGAAATATGCACTACGGCGATCTCGATCTTGTAATGCCCCGCATGAAGCTGGGCCAGACCGGCGCCATCAAGCAATTCCTTAGTTAGAGGACAAAAAAGTGATACGCATAAAGCCGTGTCCGATCATCCCCTCCTAACAGCCTGTTGAAAAACACCAGGGCGACGTCAAAATAAGCGGCAACCGAGGCGGTTGCCCTACAGATTGTAGGGCGGGCGCTCCGCCTGCCGATGCAAGTCAGGTGTTTTTCAACAGACTGCCAAGGTCGTATTATGGCGCTGGATTAGACGGCTCGATTTTCAACACCCATGCGTGCTGTCCGCCTCTGATATTAGCATCCTGCAAGCCCACGGGAAGTTGCACCTTGATCGCTGATTGCTCTTTGGACCATTCCAGTGGCTTATCATGGCCGAGCATGGTGATCTTGCTGCCAGCCATCGGCTCCACAAGACTCGTGCTGAAGTGCGCGCCTGGCCACTCCTTCAAAATCACATACACGAATCGACCGTCTTTACTCTGGGTCATCACGGACTTGCTCGATGAGGTGCCTTTGGGGTTTGCGGACCGATAGGGGCGGGTGGCGTAGATACCTTCACCATTGACCTTGAGCCATTCGCCCATGGCACGTAGACGCGTTTCTTGAATTTTTGGAAGCGCTCCATGGCCGTCGAGGTTGACCATGAGCAACAGATTTCCGCCTCCGGCGACGATGTCCACAAACAGGTCAATCAACTGCTTGGAACTGATGACGTTCTCATCAGTGTCCTGCCAGTTGTAGCCATAGGACTGGCTGATGCCCCGGCACTCCTCCCATGCGCGCTTGTCCTTGGTGGATGGGTCGCCCATGTGCCCGAATTCGCTGGTGAAGAAGTCACCACGCCTGGAACGAAGCCATTTGTTAGTCTCATCCTTGCCGTAGCGATCATTGACCGCCACCTCTTTGCGGCCTTCAGCCTTGTTGTAGAGGTAGGCGGCGATGTCGTAGGTCTTGAGCATGTCCGCCTTGGTTTCCCACTCTCCGTCATACCAAATCAAGTCGGGGTCATATTGATCGATGAATTCCTTGGCTTGAGGCACCAGGTATTCAGTGGTGAAATCCTTCACGGGAATTTTCCCCGTGATCTTGCCATTCATGTCAGGCGTGAATGGCAGTTTTTTTCCTGCCCAGCCGCGGATGGCCAGATTCCCCTGTTCGTCCAA
>JANNQW010000126.1:0-3217 GCA_031400955.1 Verrucomicrobiota bacterium | reverse complement strand
GAAGGCCGCGAATGATGCGCGGAAAAGTCTGGCGGATGCCATTCAGTCGGGGAAGAAATTTGAAGACGCCGCCAAGGAAGCGAAATTGGAACCGCAAATCCTGCCAGAGTTCTCACCGAACGAGCCGCTCAAGGACTTGGGGGAAGAGGGCTATAAGATCACCGCCGAAGCGCAGCAGACTCCTGCCGGGAGTTTATCCAAAAAGCCACTGGAGACCGTTAGTGGCGTGCTGCTGGTTTTTGTGAAGTCCAAGGAACTTCGTAAGCGCGAGGATAGCGCCATGATGCGCGTGCGGATTGATGATTCTCTGGCCATGATGGCCCAGCGCGATCTGTTCCGTGCATGGTTCGACCGTCGCCGTGACGAGGCGAATGTGAAATCGAATTTGCCCGACCGGATGTGAGTGACATTGCCGCGCAGCGCGATGTCCTCTATGATGATGCCAGCGGCCACGTTGCTATCGGGGAGATGGAAGAAGCGGTCGAGCTTTACCGGCGTTGTGTGGCGCTTGATTCCCAGTTTGCCGATGGCTGGCACGCGCTGGGCATGGCGCTCCTGAAAATAGGCAACGTGAAAGAGGCCATCGGTGCCGGGATGATGGCCACGACGCTGAGGCCGAATGATCTTCTCGCCTGGACCGCGCTCTCCCAGATGTATGTCAAGAATGGTCAGATTGCCGAGGCCGAGGACGCGAAGGGCAAGGCGAGGATTTTGTCGTTGGGAGGGAAGGTTGTGAAACAGTGAAGCGACTTGGTCCGGCTCTTGTTCTGCTTCTACGGATGGCGTAATCTCGTGCAATGTCCGAAGATGCACCGTCCAATTCCCATGCCGGGCGCTGGATCATGGGCGTGGTGCTGGCGCTGGTGTTGTATTTGGGGAGTGAAGCGCCGGTCAGGGGACGAATTAACTACCTTTCCTATTCTTATTTCCACTTTCCCAGTTGGCTGAAGGCAGTAAAAAGTGGAGCAGATATTTTTTATGCACCTGCTAATTTTGTGTGGAGTCAGCCAGGCCTGATGAATATCCACGAAAAATGGGCTGAATATTGTGGTTACCCATCTGGCTTTTGGAAATATTGATTTTGTGACATAAGGCGAGTGGACGGGATCAGCGACAGAAAGGGAGGCGGGGCTATCTAGCCCCGCTGCTTGGCGGCGACGAAAGAGCGGGGTTGGAAAACCCCGCCTCCTTTCCGGAGTGCATTGACGGCGCACCACACCGTTCCATACTGCCAACGAAGAACTAGGAACCAAGATGCCCAAACCGTATTACATCACCACCGCTATCGACTACACCAATGCAGCGCCGCATATCGGGCATGCGTATGAAAAGGTGCTGGCGGATGTGATGACGCGGTTCCAGCGGCTCAATGGTCGCGAAGTCTATTTTCTCACCGGTGTGGATCAACATGGACAGAAGGTGCAGAAGAGCGCGGAGAAGGCCGGGCTGTCGCCGCAGGATTTTGTCTTCGGCATCACGGAGAAATTCATCGCGCTCTGGGACAAGATCAACGTGCGCTACAATGGCTGGGCGGCGACGACTGATGACAAGCACAAGCGCGTGGTGCAGGCGCTGCTGCAAGAGCTGCTGGATCGCGGGCAGCTTTACAAGAAAAGTTATCAGGGTTTCTACAGTGTGCGGCAGGAGCAGTTTCTGACTGACAAGGAGCGCGGTGCCGATGGCAGCTATGGCGAGGAGTGGGGCGAGGTGGTCGAAATCGAGGAGGAGAACTGGTATTTCAAACTCAGCGAACACATCGACTGGCTCCGCAGCTTCATTCAGTCACATCCAGATTTCATCACGCCGGCCTTCCGCGCGAATGATGCGCTCAATGCCCTGGAGGGCGGACAGGATTTATGCATTTCGCGTCCGAAAGAGCGATTGAGCTGGGGCATCCCGCTGCCATTCGACAACCGCTTCGTGAACTATGTGTGGTTCGATGCGCTGGTGAACTATGTGAGCTTCGCGGGCTATCTCGCTGAGGAAGTAGGCAACAACAACTTGCCCGATTTCAACAAGCTCTGGCCGGCAGATGCGCACGTCATTGGCAAGGACATCCTGGTGCCTGCCCACGCGATTTACTGGCCGATCATGCTTCACGCGCTCGGTTTCACTGACGAACAGATGCCCCGGCTCATTGTCCACGGCTGGTGGAATGTGAAGGGTTCAAAAATGAGCAAGAGCACCGGCAACGCGATCGATCCCGTTGCACTCGCGGACACCTTCACGCCTGACGGCCTGCGTTATTATTTGATGCGCGACATCGCCACTGGCTATGACGCGGACTTCAGTGAGGAGCGCATCACGATGAGCTACGACAAGGAACTCGCCAGCGGCCTGGGCAACTTGCTCAATCGCTCGCTCAACATGGCGCAGAAATATCGCGGCGGCGTGATCCAAGCGTCAGCTTACGATGACGAAATCAACGCCGCATTCCGGCAGACGGTGACTGATACGCCTGCTCATTATGTCGAGAAGATGAACGCATGGGCAATTCATGATGGCATTGCCGAAGCCTGGAAGATCGTGACCCATGCAAACGGCTTTGTAGATGCGACATTGCCGTTCAAGCTCGCCAAGGAAGAAGCCAGCGCGGCACGGCTGGACAGCGTGCTTTATCATCTGGCCGAGGCGCTGGCACACGTCAGTGTGCTGCTCAGTCCAGTGATCCCTGATGCCGCGCGCAAGATGCGCGATCAACTCGGCTGGCGGATGCCTGATGGATTCAAGGTTTCCGATTTGCGATGGGGATTACTCAAAGACGGTCACCAGCTCGGTCAACCGGTGCCGCTGTTTCCCCGATTGGAAGCTGCAGCAGAGGCGAAGTGAGTTATTTCCCGCGAATGATCGCGAGCGAATCCTGCATCTCCTTGAGCTTATCTGGTTTCTCGACCGCGAGGTTGTTGCTTTCGCCAAGGTCGGATGACAGATCGTAGAGTTGCACGCCCGGACCTTGCGCTTTCGCGCCACTTTTGGCTCCGTAGCCGCCGCCACCTCCAACAATGAGCTTCCAGTTCCCGACGCGGAATCCGCAGGGGCCGCTGGTGCCGCCGCTGTGAGCGACGAAGTTCTCGCGGGCAGCTATTTTAACGCCGAGCAGGGCGGGCAGGACGTTTACGCTGTCGCGACAACCACCTTCGGGTATTTTTACACCGGTGAGCGCGGCGAAGGTGGCGGGCAGATCGAGGTGGGCGATGAGCGCGCTGGATTCACCGCC
>JANNQW010000125.1:0-13214 GCA_031400955.1 Verrucomicrobiota bacterium | reverse complement strand
ATTGACGAAATCTTCCTGAGCCTCGGACAGCCCTACTTCTTCGATAAACACAGCAGGCGGCACCAAGTCGCGGATGTGCTTGATGCGGAGGTCGTCAGTGCGGTGTTTGTCGCTCATCGAGTTGCCAGGATTTTAGGGGTGCTCAAAGTCGACGGCGACGGAGAAAGGTCAAGCGACGGGGGCCTTGAACATTGAAATCCGATTCAATACCCGGACTTTGAATTCCAGAGCGCGACGTGCTCAAAGACAATCGATTCACGGCTACCGGACTGATGACTGCGAGCCCTTTGCCCCATCAGCTTGGCGCGGGGCGGGCGTGGTTCCGGTGGTCGAGTCGAACGTCCCTACCAGCGGCACACCCATCGGTCCGACGGGAATATAAATCGTTGTGTGATTCGGCGAGTTAACCATGCTCTTTTGCGATTCCAGCGCCTCATGCTGGATGTAGAGCGGCGTGAGCTTCTGGTTCACTACCTCCATTGCGCCGGCAATGCCCTCGGCCTCGACAATCCGTTTTTTCTTGTCCATCTCCGCCTGATCGATCTCGATTTTCTTCCGCTCCAAATCCTGTGTCGCCGCGAGCTTCAGCGCCACGGCGTTGGCGTCCTGCTCGGGATACTGAATGTTGCCCACGACGACACTCATGATCTCGAACGGTGTCTCCTTGCTGATCGCGAGAACGCGGTCGAACACGCGCTTTCCGATGGGCGTGATGTCATCCTTGATTTTCATTCCGTCAAGTTGCTGAACTTCGTCGCGCGCGAAGGTGAGGAGCGGTTCGCGCAGGAAGTTTTTGTAGGCGTCTTCGACGAGCGCGTCCGCTTTGTCCGCTCCATACATAGTCGAGTAACTCTCGATAAAATCCTTCACTTTGTCGGGGCGGATCTTCCATACGACGCGCACCCGAAATACGATTTATAAATTGTCTTTCGAGAGCACGGCTTCGCTGCCTTGAAACTCCTCGTTGCTAGCACTTCCTGACAGGAAAATCCGATTTCGACGATAGCAAATCAGAGGCGCAACATCACGCTTCACGCCCGCCGAGCAGACGAATATTCACCAACGAACACGCAGCAACGATTCACCGTGCCGCCATGGCCTCGCGCGGTCCGCGATCACTTAGCAGTTTCGCTGCTGGCACTTGCACCAAAGTTTCGCGTCCAAGAAATTCGAGCAGCACCCGCACTCGGTCCTCCCCACTGCGCAGGCTTTCCACAATTCCCTTCAGTCCGCGCATGGGTCCCTCGGCGACCTCGACGGCATCACCGACTCGAACGCCGAAGCTCACCTCGCGCAGTTCTTCGCCCTGCATTTCGGCTTTCAAGTCCAATATGCATTGCTCAGGCACCGGGATCGCGATGCCCCCAAATTCGACGACGCGAATGACGTTGTGCGCATGCTTCACTGCACGTGCGGAAACTCCCACGTCGTAACGGGCAAAGAGATAACTTGGAAAGAGCGCCTCAGTGAACCAAACTTTCCCACGTGGAGTGCTGCGCTGAAATCTGAGACGCGGACACCACGGCTCCACCCCCTCGAGTTGTCGCAAGGCCCCCGCGACGATGTGTTCGCACTTCGGCTTGGTATGGACGCAATACCACAGGGCTTGACTGGGGGAGATCATAAAATGACGCAGTTAATTCCGCACATTCGACTGGTTGCGTCAACCTTGGCATCACTCATGTCCCGACTCGCCTTGGTGTTTTCAATGATGTAAGATGAAGTCATTTCACCTTGCGCGGGACAGGCGGCGCCTTCCCCTGATTGGCTGGCTTCGGTGTCACCACGGGCTTTTGCGAAGGTTGAGCAGCCTGCTGCGGCGCATCGGGATCGTCAGCTTTGCGGAAGGGAGACTTCTCTGAGCTGGCGCTGAAAAAACGTGGCCGCCACTTGGGATCGCCCACGGTGCCTTCCGCAGTGTATTCGAGAATCTTACTGACGGGGAACAGCACCAGCCCGAGCACTCTGCCAAATTTTACCTGGGCATGAAATTGAATGCGATCCTCGACGTAATCAATCTGCCCCTTCGAGGCAATGTGAAACACCTTGGTGCTGGCCACGAGATCGTCCGTCGTGGCAAATCCATCCGCCAGCGTAAAAGTCGCATCCGCATCCTTGGCGACGTTGAATCCGCCAATCGGCGTGGGGAGCATGGCACCGAGCAGCGGAGTGAGCGGTCCGAGAATCGGAACGGCATAGAGATTGCCGTTCAAGATGACGATCGCACCTTTCCCCTTCAGCGATTTCCAGTCACCCATCTTGCCGCTGAATTCAGCATGCGCCGTGATGTCGCCGTCGGTCTCATAGTCCGGTGAATATACCTTGGCGAATTTTCGAAAATTTATCGAGTTAATGCGCAGGTCGCCTGAGTAACTCAACGGCGCTTTTCGGTCGTCAAACTTTCCGCGAAAACTGAATTCTCCGTCGAGCACCCTGGCCTTGACATCAATATCACCGATTCCCTTTTTGCATGTCACCTTCACCGCGACCTTCTCAAAGGGCAGTATCTTCGCGAAAACGCTGTAAGGAAAGCTGCCCGTCTTGAAGTCCACATTATAGTCGCTGACACTGCCGCCCAGTTCGGTGTCTCCCTTGCAGTTCATGTCTTTGCCAAAGGCATTGCCGCTCACAGTGTATGCCAGCTTGGAACCTGTGAATTTCAGATCGCCCATCGGCTTGCCCACCGTGTAGTCGTTGCCCCAGAGCACATAATGTGCGGTGCCTTCGGAACGGAATTTTACGCGCAAATTGGTGCCGCGGTGCTTGTTGTCGATCAGCCCGTCCATTTCAACATGCGGATGTTTGTCGAAGCGGTAGCGCGCGATCGCCTGCGCTGTTGACTCGACAAAACACCCGACCACAGCCACCGGCTCCAAGTCGGACACCAAGCCTGTGAACTTTACCGTGTCGGCATCGGCATCCCAGTCGATTTCCCGGGCAACGCCAACACCCTCGGCGCGCTCCATTCGCATGTTACGAAACCAGTGTTTCGGCCCTTCGAATTCCAGGTCGGATTCCATGCGGGCAAATTCCACCCCGTGGTATTTGAAATGATGCAGTTCCACACGACCGCGGTTCCGACAGTGGTTGCCGATGTCCGGCGAGGTGCCTTCGCCCTCCAGTTCGGCAAAAATGCTCGAATCTTCACGAAAGGCGAAGCGCTTGATGAAATCGCGCAAATTCGGATCGGGCATGAATGGCTCAAACACCGTCGGATCCATTTGCAATTGTCCGCGGTAGCGAAATCCGTCACCCTTCTTCCACATCGCCTGCAGCCCCATGGTGCCGGTCTTGTGCCGTATCAAGCCGTCGCGAAAATAACATCCCTCCGGCGAGAGACCAAAATTTACACCCAGCGCATTCACCACTGCCCCACGGCTGGTGAACCTCCCGGTGCGCACCGTGCCAGAACACTCCACGGGCACGAAGGCGTCGGCTGGCAGTGATTTGCCCAGCAGCACGCGGCCGTCGGCAGTGATTTCGGGCGGCTCATAAAACACCACCTCACGCAGGGCCTCATTCTCGAAGATCGCCGAGGCCAAATTCGGCAGGTTCATCGTCGAGTGCAGATGAAAGTCCACGGAGTCGCCACCGATCTCATACATGGCACCGGCGCTGAGTTCACCTAGATGATCCCGGATGCGCAGGCTGGTCAGGTCCACCAATCGCCCCGCATAGGTGGCGCGGGCCTCCAGTTCCTCACAAACGTAGTCGCCATGCCGTAAACCGTTGGCAGTGAGATGGAGTGATGCGTTCAATTCTTCAGGCTTGTCGAGGTCGCCGTTGATCTCGATTTCGAGCCGCGGTTCGCGTGCGGTCTGAAAGTGCCGCAAAATCTTGGCCGCTCCCAAAATCAGGTCGCGTCGTTTTCTCAGCTCGGCAATTTTCAGGCGCATGCGTTCCCGGCCCGCCCGTTCCTCGTCTTCATTCGCCGGTTGCGACTGGCGCAGCAGCGTGCCGGTGATTCCCAGTTGCAGCCCGAAAAACTTGCCCTCCGCCCGTCGGATTTCAATCCGATCGCCCGTGAGCAGCACTCGTGCACTTAATTGCTCCAAACTCAAGAGCTCCGACTTGGGATCCTCTGGATCGATCGGGAAAACCACATTTGCCTGCCGTAGATCCAGACCTTGCACTACCACTTCCTTGTGCAACAACTTGCCAATATCGAGATCCAGATTCAGGCGGTCCACGGACGCCAGCATCGTTTTGTGCGTGGCCTCCAGATAGACCTGAATTCCTTTCACTACCAAACCACCTTGCAGTAAATCAATATTCAGGGAGTCCAGCTTGAGATAGACTCCGCGCTGTTCGAGTTGCTCGACCACAAAATCCCTCCACGTCTGGGCAAAGCCCTCGCTCCGAACCAGCGCATAAGCGCCCAGCACACCCGCGAGCAGCGAGAGCGCGATAAGGCGGCGGATGAAGGTGCGCATCAGGGAGAATACCAGTGAAAGGTGAAAAGTGAAAAGAAAGAAGTATGAGGAGACTTTTCATTCTGCTGGCGTCTCTTCTCTCTGATCCTTTTTACTTTTCACTTGCCCCTTTTCACTTGTATCCTCGACCATGCTTTCCCTCAGCATCCTCGGCAGCGGCAGTTCCGGCAACAGTGCCGTGGTGCGCACGGAACACTCCCGTTTGCTGCTCGACGCTGGATTGAGCGCACGCCAGATTGTGCTGCGTCTGGAGATGCTGGGGTTAAAACCCGAGGATCTCGACGGAATCCTGCTAACTCACGAGCACGGCGATCATACTCAGGGACTTGAAATACTGTGCCGAAAGCACAGCCTGCCGATATTTGTCACGCCACTCACTCAGGAATTCCTCCTGCAGTCCGCCTTTACGAAGGCCAAACCGCAATGGCGGCTGATGGCGAGCGGGGCTGCGTTTGAATTCCGTGACCTGCGCATTGAATGCTTTTCAGTGCCACACGACGCCGTTGATCCCGTCGGCTTCATCATCACGGACGAGGATTCCCGTCTCGGCGTGCTGAGCGATGTCGGTTACATCACCAATCTCATCCGCGAACGGCTCCGTGGTGCGCACACTCTCTTCATCGAGGCCAACTATGACGAGCCGATGCTGGAGGCTGACACCAAGCGCCCCTGGGCCATCAAACAGCGCATCAGCGGTCGGCACGGACATCTCTCCAACGAACAGGCTGCAGACCTCGTGCAAAGCATTGCGCACGACGGGCTCCATCATGTAATGCTCGGCCATCTCAGTGACGACTGCAACGACCCTGATGTTGCGCGCAAAAAAATCTCGGCTGCGTTGCATCAGGCCGGTGTGTGCGAAGTGAACATCCACTGTGCCAGACGCCGTGAACCGACGCCATGGATCGAAGTGGCGCGCCGCAGCACCGCAGTTGCCCCGATGGAGAAGGCATGCGCTGAACCGGTGCAGGCTGAAATGTGGCACTGACCAACTAATTGAACTTCATGCGCACCTGGCTGCTCCGAATACTTGTCATCAATCTCGTTATCAGCGGCATCTGGTTGGGCTGGCCTTTTCTGAAATCAGCCAAGTCGCAGGCGCTGGATCAGCAGCAACGCCTGATCGGTCTAGTCGCCCAGCGCGACTGGAAGCAAACGCTCACGCTTCTCGCTGAAGACTATCACGACTCGTGGGACATGAAGCGCGAAGATGCCGTCTCTGTCGGTCATGAGGTGCTTCAATCCTTCCTCGTGCTCAATCTTAATTGGAAGACTTCTTCCATCGTCATAGTAGAAAAGACCGCCACGATCACTGGCATCATTAAGATCAGCGGCAACGGCTATGGCTTCAGTCAGGAGATCATCAACAAGGTTAATAATCTTAAGGAACCCTTCGTCTTCACCTGGCGCAAAGACGGTTGGAAGCCTGGTGACTGGCGGCTCGTGAGCCTGATGCAGCCGGAACTGAGCGGCTGGCAGCCTTGAGTTTATTCAACGCCTCCGCTGGCGGACAACTTCATACATTACAATGGCGGCAGCAGTGGCGAGGTTCAGGCTTCGCGTGCCCTGCATTGGAATTCGCAGACAGTTTGCAACGTTGCTTTGGAGCAATGACTCAGGCAATCCACGGGTCTCGGGTCCAAACACCAGATAACAATCCTCTGGGAACGCCGCATCCCAGTAGTTGCGCGAGGTTTTCGTGGTTAGGAAAAAGAACTCACCGTCAGCGGCACTCGCATGCAGTTCCTCAAATGAATCCCACGTCTTCACATCCACCTCTCGCCAGTAGTCGAGCCCGGCGCGCTTCACTTGCGCGTCATCGAGCGAGAAGCCAAAGGGCTTGATCAGATGGAGTCTGGCACCGGTGGCGAGACAGAGCCGCCCGATGGCGCCCGTGTTATGCGGAATCTCCGGCTGATAGAGGACGACGTGAAACATGGAAAAATAATGAAGAGAAAATGAGCCGGGAACGCCCGGCTTCTGCAAGTTTATTTTGCTCAGCACGGAAGACAACCCATGATCATCATTGACGCGAGAAATATTATTGATTGCCACCACCGGCATTACTTGGCAGCATCAACGTCATGCGTTGCCCTAAATGCGGCGGTATTGAGGACAAGGTTATCGACTCGCGCGAGGCGAAGGAAGGTGCGTCCATCCGTCGTCGTCGCGAATGCGAAACCTGCGGGCACCGCTTCACGACCTATGAACAGGTTGAGCACGACGAACTTCAAGTCATTAAGCGCAATCTGGCGCGGCAGCCTTGGGATCGCGACAAACTGATCGCCAGCATGAAAAAAGCATGCGGCAAGCGCCCCGTCGGGATTGAGGCGCTGGAACAGGCGGCCGATTGCATCCTGACGGAAATTGAGGCTGCGGGAGCGCGGGAGATAGAATCTAAAAATATCGGGGTCAAGGTGATGCAACATCTGGAGGCGATCGATCACATCGCCTATGTGCGCTACGCTTCGATCTATCGCGAGTTCGAGGATGTCGGCGAGTTTATCGACGAAATTTCGCAACTGGAAAACCGCGTGCCGCGTGACCTGAAACAACGGGAACTTTTTAAGAAGCTATAGATAGGATTCACAGGATTGATGATGAGATTAACAAGATATTGCATCATGTGAATCTTCTGAAATCCAGTTAATCCTGTTCAATTCAACCGCAAGCCTCCATGACGCTCTTTGAAAAAATCATCGCCCGCGAAATTCCTGCGGACATTATTTATGAGGACGCGGAGTGCATCGCCATCAACGACATCAATCCGCAGGCGCCGCATCACGTGCTCATCATTCCGCGCCAGGTGATCCCACGCGTTGGCGATGCGATACCAGAAGATCAGACCACACTGGGGGCTCTGCTGCTGGCTGCGGGAAAAATCGCCAGACAGCTCGGCGTGAACGACACTACGAGCGGATTCCGTCTCATCATCAATCACGGCCACGATGCCGGCGAGACGGTGCCACACATGCATGTGCACTTGCTGGCGGGTCGTGGTCTGGAATGGCCGCCCGGTTGAAATGAGCGAGACTCGCAAAGTCTGGCTCTGGTCCGCAGCGCTGGCGCTGGGATGCACCATGACGGTCGTCGCGCTGTTCAGTGCGTCGGCATACGAGTGGCATTGGGATGCCATCTGGCAGCGGAGGGAACTGATCGCACGCGGCTGGATCGCCACTGCGCTGATCTCGCTTGCTGCGCTGTTGTTGAGCATCATCTTCGCGTTGCTGCTGATGACCGGGCAGCGGAGCCGGGTGCTGCCGTTACGCCTGTTCGCCCGGGGTGCTGTGGAGATGGTGCGGGGCACGCCGCTGTTGGTTCAGCTTCTGATCGGCTACTACATCGTGGCCAACCAACTGCACATCAATGCCCGGCCCTTGGTCGGCATTGTGATCCTGGCGCTTTTTGAAGGAGCATATCTCGCCGAGATTTTTCGCGGTGCCCTGGAAAGCATCAGTGCTTCCCAGTTGGAAGCGGCCAAGGCTGTCGGCTTCGACCGCAGGCAGATCTGGCGTTTTGTCATTCTGCCGCAGGCGATGCGGCGCGCGCTGCCCGGTACGGCGGGGCAGCTGGTTTCACTCGTAAAGGACTCGTCTTTGTTGTCGGTCATCGCCGTGGATGAACTGACTCATGTCGTGCAGGCGGCCAATGCGGCAGCTTTCACCGGGCTGGAAGGATTCGTTCCCCTGATGCTGCTCTACCTCGCCCTCACGCTGCCGCTTTCCTGGTGGGCGCGACGTCTGGAGGCAAAGTTCAAATTCGAAACCTAGCCCGCAAAGTGAAAATCGAAGCCCATCAACTCGTCAAAAATTACGGTGCGCATGCGGCGCTCGACGCAGCGTCGTTCAATACGCCGGACGATGCGGGCTGTGTCGTGCTTCTCGGTCCTTCGGGTAGCGGGAAGTCCACTCTGCTCAGGGTGCTGGGGTCGCTACTGACGCCGGATGCCGGAACAGTGACGATGGGGGACGAGCATCTGCGGTGGAGCGATGTGGACATGCTGCGCCAGCGACGTGAGAACGGCTTTGTCTTCCAGGGATTTAATCTGTTTCCGCATCTCAGCGCGCTGGAGAATGTGGCGCTGCCCCTGCGCGTGGTGCGCTCCCGGAACGACGAGGACGCAAGGCGCACCGCACTGAACACGATGGAGCGCTTCGGCCTGGGCCCGCATGTTGATAAACGTCCGGCCGAGCTTTCCGGCGGCCAGCAGCAACGTGTAGCGCTGGCGCGGGCCATCGCGCCGAAGCCGAAGTTGTTGCTGCTGGATGAGCCGACATCTGCGCTCGATCCGATGATGACACAGGACGTGCTCGACTTAATTCGGGAGCTTGCGGAGGGCGGGCAGAGGATTGTCTTGTCCACACATGAGATCGCCTTCGCCCGCAAAGTCGCGGACTGGGTGGTGTTTCTCGACCACGGGAAAATCATCGAGTCCTGCGGGGCGGCGGAGTTTTTTGCCCGGCCAAGCACGTTGCTGGCACAGCAGTTTATTGAAGCGCTAACACGCTATCGCTAGAGAAATGGGTGGGGATGGAGCATTGATTTGCGCCACTCTTCCTTGTGAATCGAATGGGCAGGAAAAATGCCCGCCTTCCGTGTTCATCACCAGCCCGCAGTCTTCGCGAGCTTTTCGCAAGCTTTGACGTCGAGCTTGCCGCTTGAGAGGATGGGAATTTCCGCGACGCGCACCAGCTTCTTGGGGATCCAAAGTGGCTGCATTCCGCGATCGAGCAGCTTGTAGCGTAAATCGAGAATTTCCTGCTGCACGCTGCCGCCTAGCATGGTGGTGAGCAGAACCAGAGCCTCACCCTTCTCAATGTCAGGCACGCCAATCACGGCAATGCGACGGGTGCTTTCGCCTTCGAGATTCAAGGCCTTGATGAGGCTTTCCTCAACCGTTTCATGCGGCACCATCTCTCCGCCGATCTTGGAGAAGCGGCTCAGGCGGCCTTCGATATATAGAAAGCCATCGGCATCCATGCGACCGATGTCGCCGGTGCGGAACCAGCCGTCCTTGATCACCTCTTCAGTTTTGCGCGGGTTTTTGAGATAGCCTTCGAAGACGTTGGCACCCTTGAACCAGATCATGCCGCTCTGATGAAGGGAGCGTGGGGCGTCAGTATCCGGATCCGTGATGCGCACCGAAAGTCCAGGGAGAAGCTGGCCGACGCTGCCGGCTCGTTGGCTCGGTATGACTGTTGTGCCAGCCGGAGATCCGGATGCATCAGGATCGTGCAGGTTTACGTTGGATACCGGGGAGGTCTCGGTGAGGCCGTAGCCTTCCAAGACAATCTTGCCGAAGCGCGATTCGAACGCGTCCGCAACGTTGCGGGGAAGTTTTTCCGCACCAGTGACCACCAGTTTGAGCGAGGCGAGCCACTCCGGGTTCACTCCCTTGAGATAGCCGCGCAGGAATGTGGGTGTGGCGATCAGCACCGTGGCGTGATGCTTGTGAATCAGTTCGGCGAGTTTTTTCGTCTCGATCGGATTCGTGTAAGTGATGAGGCTGACTCCCTGAATGATGGGATACCAAATGGTGACCGTGCTGCCGAAGCTGTGAAACAACGGCAGGCTGCCGAGGATGCGGTCGGTGGTCCCGAGGTTCAGTCGGGAACCGAACTGGCAGACGTTGGCCATCAGGTTGCGATGGGTAAGTGCTACCCCTTTGGGGTCACCGCTGCTGCCGCTGGTAAAGAGCAGCAGCGCCTCTGTGTTGCCTCCTCTTTTCGGAACGCCGAGCATCGTGGCCAACACGGAGGCGGGGAGCAGTTTTGAAAGGATGAGCCAGCGGGCGATGGCGCTTTTTTTATTCGGAAGTAGTCGCTCGATAAAGGTGAGCTGCCGGTTGGGCGGCCACGGGAAGGTCTGCATCTTCCGGACAAACAAATCCGCTGTGAGATAGTGATCGAGGTCGGCCTGCTTGATCGCGCTGTCCACGGAAGCGCGGCCGGCGGTGTAGTTCACATTCACCGGCACCTTGCCCGCCAGCATGACGGCGACGTTCGCGATCACGCCCAGGATACCCGGAGGAAGTATGATGCCCACGCGCCGCTTTTTCGTCGCGAAACGCACATGCGCGGCCAGGACAATGGCGGACGCGAGAATCTTGTCGAAGCGCAGAGTCAGATCGTCCTTGCCGTCGATGACGCATGCACTTGAACCGTGCTTCTTCAATCCGCGTAAAAGCGCGAAGGCTAGGTTGATGTCCAACGCGGGCTTGCCGGAAAAGCAGGCCTCCGCCAGTTGCATGAGCGATTCCTGGTAGGAAGGGACGTCCGCTTGGGCCAGCACACGTCCAAAGGCAAACACGGAATCACCCTTCGGTGGCTTGGGCTCAATGGCCATCGCCACCTCCGCAGTATCAAGGATATAAAGTGGCAGCACCGGAACCCGTAACTGCAACAAGAAATCAAGCCTGGCACCAGACACGGTCGTGAGCGCAGCGTTCTGCGCGAGAGCCATCGGGGGTACATAGATCACGACGCTGGCCTTCTTCACCGCATCTTGGATTTCCTTGCGCAGGCTCTCGATGTTAGGGTTCGAAGGTGCGAATTCCTGCACATGCACATGATCCAGTTCGAGGTGCGCTTTCAGTTCCGGCGAGTAGGCCGCACCTTGCGCCAGAAGATAAACCAGCGGCCGGCCATCAAGAATTCGCTCGAGTTGGAGCAGGTCGAGATAGCCCAGATGGCTGGGAATAATCAACACTCCGCTGGGAGGTATATTCTGCTGATCGAGAACGGTGATGTTCCTGAGTTTTTGGGGGATGGCGTGAGGCATTGCAGGGGACGGCAGCCAATCCTAGCAAGGATTCCGCCGAAGACAAAGCGGGACTTCGCACAAATTGCGGTCAGATTCCGGGAAAGAGTGTCTGCAGTGCTACTTCACCCGCAGTGCAGACGCCTCGCTCAGTGATAAACCCGGTGATAAGCAGGGCAGGGGTGACATCAAACGAATAGTTCAGACTTGCCCTAGATATGGGCCAACTATGAAGGCCAGCTTGACAATGCACATTGTATCCTTGCAAGATATAGTCATGAAAATCCTAAATTTTTTACCTGCCTGCCTCTTCTTATTATGCGCCGGGACAGTTTTCAGTTCAGATATTTGGGAGGACCGTTTTCAAGTGGTGAAGTGTGAAATCATTTATGGCCCCAGCCCCGTGGGACAGAATCACCGAAAAAAATCATCTAATTTGGGTAAATTAATGGAACAAATTCGGGTCGTTTACACCTTGGCACCGGAGAAGCCTAACATTGCGTATCAGGTGCAGTCTGTAGTGAGGATCTCAATTTTTTTTGGGGAACAGGAGTTGATTGTTCCGAAGGAACTTTTTACCGATTATCCAGATGTTAAGCTGGGAAATTGCATCGGCATGCGTAACGGGGGATTCGGTCTGAGGTTCTACGCTGCCGATGAAAAGGATAAAGGCCTCAAAAAAGGCGTTCCAATGGAAATTAGGATGGATGTGCAGAATGCTGATACAAATCCCGTTTTCAGAATCGTAAGCGTGGAAGACGTTGAGCAATCCCCCATAGAAAAATACGCGCGTCTTTTTCCTGTTGTCGCTAAAAAGTAATGCACAAAATAGACGCAGAATTTCATCCATTGAAGCGCATTTTGCGTGTAGCACGATCTTGTTCGTAGAGCCTTACCGCAAAAAGCCCGCCTTGCCTCAGTGCAATACTCGGTGAAGAAGTCGCCATGCCCGATCGCATCGCTTGTCTTGGCCCCGAAGGAAGCTTCTCGCATCTCGTCGCAACCCAATTCGCGACGGATGGCGAACTGCATACGCTTGCGAGTGTGGAAGAAGTCTTTGACTGGCTGGCGGACAAACCTGACGCGCGCGGCATCGTGCCGATCGAGAACTCCTCCGGCGGCATTATCGTGGCCACCGTGGACCGCCTGATGCAGTCCACGTGCAACTTGAGGATTCAGGAGGAACTCACGCTCGACGTGAAGCTCGCGCTCGTGGGACATAGCGACCGTGCAATCGAAGTGATCTACTCGCACTTCATGCCTTTTTTCCATTGCGATGAATGGTTGAAACGGAATCATCCCGCTGCCCGCCGCGTGTCCGTGGCCAGCACCTCCCAGGCTGCGGCGCGCGCCGCGGAAGAACTCAACGCCGCAGCCATCGGCAGCCGTGGAAACGCGGAACGCCATGGACTCGAAATTCTTCAATTTCCCATCGAAGCCGGCATCGCGAATGTCACCCAGTTCTTCCTCATCGGTCACGCGGAGAATGCGCCGTCGCCGCGCAACAACCGCACCGCACTCGCCGTAGAACTGCCGGACATGCCGGGCATTCTCTGCGCCTTCCTCACCCCGTTTTCTGAAGCTGGCGTCAGCTTGAAACGCATCGAGTCGCGCCCCGTGCGCGGACAGCCGAACACTTATCGCTTTTACATCGAGATTGAAGGCTCGGAGGCACTGCCAGTGGTCGCGGGCGCCCTGAGCAAAGCGCGCGCCATCGCCTCGGATGCTTGCATCGTGGGCAGCTATCCGACCGGACGCCGGTTTGAATCTTGAGCACGGAAATTGGTCGCAAAGAAACAAAGCGGCCAAGAATGAACTTTGCTTTCCCCTGCTTCTTGGCATCTTTGCCATCTGAATTTCAGCGTCACCGATTATCTCCATGCATCGCCCCCTCCCTCTTCTCATCCTTTGCCTGTCAATTTTTCTCGCGTCCTGCGCGGATCCCATGGTGCAGCAGCGCATCGAGGAGCGACGCCTCTCGATCCAGAGCGAACCACGCGGCAATTACTTCATCGGACGCCG
>JANNQW010000124.1:0-1769 GCA_031400955.1 Verrucomicrobiota bacterium | reverse complement strand
GTCATTGACTTGGAGTTTCCCTTCGGCGGGCGAGCCTTTTTCGATAACCGAGATCCATGCCTGGGGTTGAATGTTCTTTGTGGCATCGCCGCCATGGAGAACGGCGCGGACGCCGATCGGCCCGAGCCAGTAGCCTTCTCCCTTTACTGGCTTGATTTCCTCTTTGAGGTAATCTTTGACTTTCCAGGATAGGAGGCCACCACGACCGGCGGCGGATGCGGATGGGATTGCAAATGTCGTGCCGACGAGGGCGACGAGGAATATGCGGAGGGCGATATTTCTTCTCATAGGTTTAGCATTTTTTGATTTTCGGGGATTCAGATTGTTACTTGAGAGTGATGATTTTTTTTGGCTCATTTTTGGATTATTTTCGCCCGCGTTCGGACTTGGTTCCGGTATTCCTCAGCTCGGGCTGGTCCTTGGCCGCCTCTATGACGGCGATGGCATGTTCAATCGACGTGTATGTCTCCTCAGGGAACAGCCAGGTCTTGTTTAGTTCTTTGTATTCGACGAGCAGGTTTTTGAGATCCGGGAGAACTACCTTGGCATCAGAACCATAGGTTTCGAGCAAGACCATGATCTGCGCCGTATGATGGCTGCCGTATTTGCCTCTCGCAACCAGAGGTGCAGCCTTTATCGCTTCGGGAAAACGGTATTTCACCAGGACTTTGAATGCCTCCACGCGGATCTCCCGGCTGAACATGGTGTCGGCCGGACCATGCGAGGTGGCAAGTTCCAGAATGTCAGGAATCAAAACTTTGGCCTCGTCCAGCGTCAGTTTTTCCAGAAATCCACCCACGCAGCTACGCGCCCAGCCGGCAGCGTTTCTGGATGCAACACGGAACGCCTGGAGGACTATTTTGGGATCCGCTTGCTTGAGGTCCAGCTCTCCGGCGAACAAAGCTGCGATCAGTCGCCTATGGGTGAATTGGATGGGGTCGGCGAAATTGACGGGATACAGCGGCTCGGCGGTGTCGATGAAGGCCTTGAGGATGTCATTCAAAGCCGGTTGCGCCGCACTGCCCTGTTCCTGGATCGCTCGGGCCGCCAGCCAGCGCAGGCCGCGATCTTCGTGACGGAGTAGGCGCATGAAGATGGGCAGGGCCTGCGGGACTCTGAGCTGGTTGAGCGCTTCGCAGGCGCCCATACGCAAGCGGGCATCGGGGCCTTCTACAGCCCTGAGCAATTGCGGCACCACGGATTTTGCATCAGGCCGCTTGGCCAGTTCATGGGCGGCACGGCACCGGACGGTGGGCGACCAACTGCCCAAGGCGGCGGCCAGTTCTGGAACACCCATGGTCTTCTGGTCCTGTTCAAATCGACCGGCAGCGATCGCTTCAGTGACTTCCTGCTTGGTCAACCAGACAGGAACCTTCATCTCCTTCCCCACCGTTACCGGCATCAGGTCTTTGCCGGTGATGCAGAGTTTTTTCAAAGGCACGGCATACGACAGGACATGGCACGCCGTCGGGCTGACCCCGTTATAGCTGCTCTTGCCATAATACGTGTTGTCCTCGGTTTGCCCGGGATCGTATTGTTCACCGCCATCATAGGTGAAGCTCCCGTCACAACGGCGCGCCAAATCGAAGTGCCAGGACATCTCTTTGAAGAATGCCGCCGCCGCCACGGGGCCACCCATGTTCGCACCCACCATGCGCCAGAGATAACTGAAACCCTGACCGGTATGCCCGATCTGGGTGTTGGGGTAAGCGGCAACACACATCTTGCTCCAATATTGCGTCTCCCGGGTGCGATCCCCCTGGATTCCG
>JANNQW010000123.1:0-1534 GCA_031400955.1 Verrucomicrobiota bacterium | reverse complement strand
AGAGAAAATCCACCTCTTCATCACTTTCGTCTCTTGCCTGTTGCCTCTTGCCTTCTTCCCGCCAATCATCAACCATGCCTCCGCCCAAGAAATCCGCGTCCTCCAACTTCGCTGCCGTTCTCGGCACGGATGAGTCGCGCGTGAAGGAAACGGCGCTTGCGCTTTCACGCGAACTTGCGCCGGCGGATGCAGGCGACTTCGGCGTGGAAATCATCGACGGCGCGGCGGACAACGCCGAGCACTGCGAGCGCATCGTGCGGTCCACGATGGACGCGCTGCAAACACTGCCATTTTTCGGCGGCGGCAAGCTGGTGTGGTTGAAGAATGCGAACTTCCTCGCCGACAGCCAGGTTGGAAAAACCATCGCCGCGATCGAGGGCGCTGAGTCGATCTTGGATTACGTGGAAAAGCAGTTGCCGCCCGAGGTGAAGTTTCTCCTCAGCGCCACAGCGGTGGACAAGCGCCGCGCCGCCTACAAGCGCATCCAGAAGCTGGCCGACCTTCGAGTGTTCGACCGGCCGGACACCAGCAAGACCGGCTGGGAAGATGAGGTCATGCCCCTCGTGCAACGCCGCGCGCGCGACATGGGGATCACTTTCGACGGCGATGCGCTGGAGATGTTCGTGCAACTGGCCGGCGAAGATACGCGGCAGCTTGATTCAGAACTGGAGAAGATCGGGCTTTACCTCGGCCAAGCCAAGCGCGTGACCGTTGAAGACGTTCGCGCAATCGTGCCGCTGAGCCGTGCGGGGATTATCTTTGAAGTAGGCAACGCCATTGGGAAACGCGATCTGCGTCGCGCGTTGGAACTCTTGCGCACGTTGATTTATCAGGGGCAAAATCCCGTGGGC
Organism: Verrucomicrobiota bacterium; assembly: GCA_031400955.1. Classification (GTDB taxonomy): domain Bacteria; phylum Verrucomicrobiota; class Verrucomicrobiia; order Verrucomicrobiales; family Verrucomicrobiaceae; genus VFKE01. The sequence continues at coordinate 683 of JANNQW010000123.1, read as the reverse complement.
ATTTTGCTCGGCGCCATCGTGCCGAGGGTGCGGAGCCTGCTGCTGGCGGCGGACATTGTGGCCAGTCACCCAAAATTGCCGCGCGGGAATTACCAAGGCTTCGTTGGCGCACTGGATCGACTGCCAGCGGATCAGACCGCACATCTGCCGAAAAAGAAAGACGGCAGCGGCATCAATGGCTACCCGATCTTTCTGGCGCTCGAGGAAGCCCGGCGTTTCACCATCATTGAATTGCGCGCTGCGCTGCGCGCCTGTCTCGATGCCAACTTGAAGCTGGTGACCACAGCGCTTGATTCGCAGCTGGTGCTGGAGCGGTTGTTGATCGGGATGCTGGGCGCGAAAGCCAAACGCCGCGCGGCGTAACGCAGACGGCGAGATCGATGATGCGGGGATGGCCGGGTGCAGATGAAACCTGTCAGTGATGAGCTATCAGTTTGAACTGGCGCATGATGTCGCTGCTCGATGGAGATTCGGCACACTGATGCTGCGCCGCAGACATGACCGCCCCGCTGACAGTGCGATGAATGCGCCATTCGCGTGTCTCGCGCTCATTCCGAGGTTCCCTTCACCGCGCGTGCCAGAGGAAGTTCAATCCAAAACTCTGAGCCCCCGCTTTTGCGATTGACGCACCCTGTGGTGCCGCCATGCGCGATGGCCACGGCGCGCACGAGACTGAGACCGAG
>JANNQW010000122.1:0-2363 GCA_031400955.1 Verrucomicrobiota bacterium | reverse complement strand
GCTGAAGGGGATCGCATTCTTCACAAACTCCGGATCGTCATCACTGCTGAAGGTGGTGCCCGAGCCCGAGAGGACATCGCCCGCCTTGTTAATGGCCGACTTCTTCAGCGAACCACAACCGCTGCCTAACACGGCGACGAGCGCACCGAGCATGAGGCGGGGCATCCGCGCAGAAAATGGGGAGGGGTTCACTGGCGGATGGCACATCGTAGCACTCTGAATCGCAGGCATGGCAAGTCAAGATACAGAATCGGTTCCGTTATGGATGCAACGAATCATTGAATCTGAAAAGCGCATTGAGCGAGTTTAGACAGGTTTAACAAGAAGGGACTACGAAGAACCACCCATTCACCCACTGGGTTAGCGACTTCACGTTTACAAGTTCCTCTCTTCCAATTCTGAACATCCTGTTAATCCTGTCTAATTTCTGGTTCTAGGTTTAGCGCCACTCGTGTTTGGGATATCTGCCGCGCAGTTCGATTTTCACGGCCGCGTAGCTTGTTTTCCAAAAATTACCGAGGTCAGCGGTGAGTTGCACTGGACGGCGGCTGGGCGCGAGAATTTCCACCAGCACCGGGATTTTCCCGCCTGCGATCTTCGGGTTTTCATTGGTGTCGTAAAGATGCTGCAAGACGACGGAGATCATGGGGGGCGCGTTTTTACGATACTGCACGCGCGTCGATCGTCCGTTGGCCAGCTTGACGTGGTCCGGTGCCAGTTGCTCCAACATGCCACGCTGGTGCGATGATAACCATGCGTTCAATGCGGCGTCCGGGCTGCGCTCCCTTAGCTGCCGCGCCGCAGTCGCTCCGTGGCAGGTTTGTTCGATCAACAAGCGGCGGTCTTCATCGCCGATCTTCGACAGTTCCAGTTCCGGCATCCAGTCGGCGAGACAGTTCAGGCGCGTGATCCATTGTTCAGTGCGGTCATTCCACTCCGGCAGCTCAAGCCGGCCCGCGACGATTTCGTCGGCCAGTAGTCGCGCGGCTTCATCGGTGTCGGGTTCGCCGCGCTCGCGGCTGTGCAGCACCAGATCGCGAAAGCGAGTTTCCTCACGGTTCACGACGCGTTTGTTCACGGCATCGAACACTGCGCGCCGCGAAGTAGTGAGATCATTGGGGAAAAGTTCCCGCAGCCATCCCTCCTCAATCTTGGTGACGAGATTGAGCTTCACTTGCAGTGCCTTGCCTTGGATTTCGGCGACTTCTGCGGCCACGAGCAATGAAGGCGGCTTGATGTTCACGTTCTTGTCGAGGTGACCGCGATAGCCTGCTGCGAGCGAGAAGACTCGTGAGCCGGTGATGGTCTCCACGCCGAGGTGATCGGAGAACGCGGAGAGGAGGCATTTGGCGAGCGCGATGGGATTTTCGCCCTCATCATTTGAGAATTGCAGTCCTGTCCGTTTGCAAAGCCGGATGATCTGGTCGCGGCTGCGCAGCGCTTCGAATGCGGCGCGCGCATGAATGCTGTATAGCGCGCAGGTTTCAGGATCGAAGTCGAGCGATGCCGCTTTGTTGAAGGCGCGTATCAGAGCTTGAAATTCGGTGATATCGTGGCGCTCGAAAAATTCCTCCTGCTTTCGCTTGGTCTGTTCCGTGGGTTTGAGCAGCAGGTCGCGTCCTTGCTCGATGGCGGCGCACAAGGCTGCGTCATCGAGGCAGCCGAGCTGCGCTGCGGTGACGAGCATCCTGGAAAATCTCGGGTGCAGCGGGAACGCGCTCATTTGGCGGCCGAGTTCCGTCGGAATAATTTTGTCGCCTTTGATTTCAATCGCGCCCAAGTTTCGCAGCAGGGAAATCGCGCGGCTTCTCGAATCGGAGAATGGCGCTTCATACCACTCGAAGCTCATGCCCGCCGTTTCGCTTACGTCTGCTAGTGCCAGAAGTGCTTCGCTCAGGTCGATGCGGCGGATTTCTGGCAATTCATTTTCCGCGCGATGCAGATGCTCGCGTTCCGGCCAGAGTCGCAAGCAAATGCCGGGGCCGAGACGCCCGGCACGACCGGCACGCTGGTCAGCGGATGCGCGGCTGATTTTCTGCACGGTCAGGGTGTTGATGCCGCGGCGGGTGTCGTATTCAGCGATGCGGGCGAGCCCGCCGTCAATCACTCCGCGGACACCCTCGATGGTAAGCGAGGTCTCCGCCACATTCGTGCTCACGATGATTCGCCGCGAACCTCCGGGCGCAAGCACCTCGTCCTGCTGCTGCGGGGTGAGTTCGCCGTGCAGCGGGAGAATGCGGAAGCCTTTGGAAAAACTGCGTCCGTTGATGGCGGTGATGGTCTTGCGAATTTCGTGTCCGCCAGGCATGAACATGAGGAGATCACCGTCCATTCCTCGCCTCACGATCAAATCTTCCGCAGCG
>JANNQW010000121.1:0-6334 GCA_031400955.1 Verrucomicrobiota bacterium | reverse complement strand
CAGCACTCCTCCGGCCCCACTGATAGTCGCGAAGGATCAGGCCTTGAACCTCAGTGTAACCGCCGTGGGCGCTCCTCTGCTCACTTACCAATGGATGAAGAACAATGTCGCCATCGTCGGCAAGACGAGTCAGGCATTGTTTATCGCCGCACCCACGTTGACCGATGCAGGAAGCTATACCGTCAAGGTCACAAACGGTCTTGGGGCGATAACCAGTCAGGGCGTCAGCGTGGGCGTGGTAAATCTTCCCGCAGCCACCCCTCAGACCGTGTCCACTCCTCTTGGTGTGTCCATCACGCTGACCGTCCCCGTTGCCGGAACCGGGCTTCAGTTCCAATGGTTCAAAGACGGCAATGCCATCTCAAGCGGACCGCTCTACACTATTTCCAGCACTATTTCCGCCGCCACTCTTACCGTTCTGACTCCAGATTTCACAGCCACGGGAGCTTATACCTGCAAGGTGACGAATCCTCTGCCTTTGGTGCCGCCACCCAGCGTAACGATTCCCTTCAATCTTACCGTGCTAACGGCCCCGGCTCTGACGTTAGCCAATCCTTCCACGGCAATCGTGAGCGGGAATGTCAATTACACACCTCTTTACGATACCTTCCCGAATAGAAAGCCCACCAGTTTCCTCATTACAGGCCTGCCGCTTGGTTTGACCTACAGCACTATAACGGGTGTCATTACTGGCACGCCCACCCAAGCAGGCTCCTATACCATCACCATCAAGGCCATCAACGCGGCTGGCAGTGATACCAAGACCATCACGCTTGTCATCGCTGAACTTTCCGCCCAGACCAAGGGCACCTTCACCGCCTTGGTGGATCGCGACACCACCCTCAGCGCTCCCATTGTATCGCCTGCTGGCCAAAAGCTGCAAGGACACGGCGGCAGCCTCACTAACCTTGTCGTCACCTCCACAGGTGTCTTCACCGCCACCCTCAAACTCGAGGACAAGACCTACTTGATGCCTGCGGGCAGCAAACTCAATGCTGTGGTTGGAGGTAACGCTACGGCCACGGTCATCATTCCCCGTGGCACCGGTATTCCCAGCCTAACCCTGCACTTCACCATCAACAAGGATACGGGAGAACTGACAGGCTCGCTCACTGATGGTCTGGTCGCCACCCCCGTAAAGCTGCAGGGCTGGCGCAAACCTTGGGTCGTCAGCACGACCCCTGCCCTTAATAATCCCGCCACCGCCCTTGCCGGCACCTACACAGCGATGCTTGACTTTGCCGATCCGGCCTTGGACGGCAATCCCACCTACCCCCAAGGCCACGGCTACGGCACTCTCGTCGTCACCACCGCAGGGAGCGCCACTTGGACAGGGGTCCTCGCCGACGGCACCGCGTTTAGCTGTAGCACTACCATGGGGCCCAATGGTGAAGTGCCCCTGCACGGCCTTCTCTACACCCCCACCGTAGCCACCACCGCCGGCTCCGCCCACGGCTGGATCAAGGTGCAGGCCGGAGCCACTTTCAGCACCAACCTGCTCGACACCATGCTCGATCTCACCGAGGCCGACTCCACCAAACAGCCGATGTTCGACTGGATGAAGAAGCCTCAACTGGCCTCATCAACCTCCCCCAACTACCGCGGCGGCATCCCGCTGCACAAACTCAAGATTATCGGAGGCGGCTATGTGAAGCCGCTCAGCGGCGTCCGGGTCTTGGGACTGACAGTCCCTACTAACAACGCGAAGCTCACTTTTTCTACCGCTGGCATCGATACGTCCGTCACCTATCTCAACGTCGGCAACGGCGGTCCCGCCGCCAGCCTTGATGGCAAGGTGTTCACCATCACCAGCGCCAACTTGGCCACTATGCCCACACTGCCTAGCGCGGCAGTGGCCAATCCTGCGACTTTAGCCCTCACGATCACTCCTGGCACCGGTGCCCTCAGCGGGAGTTTTGTCCTCAAGAATGATCCTGATCCGACGGATCATGTGGCACCTGTCACCTTGCTGTCCCGCACGGTGAAGTTCTATGGTCTGCTGGTGCCACGCGTGGGAATTAACAAGGGCGTGGGTTACTTCCTGCTCCCCCAGCTTCCCTCCGACGGTCCACCCAAGACCACTCTTTCCACTTCCCCCATTCTTTCAGGACAGGTGCTTCTGGAAGCGGCTCCATAGGACGCCGTAAATCGCTTTTTCGTCGCTGATCGATGGATGCTGGCGGTTCATCCTCTACCTCTACGAGGCAGCGATCTCGCAGTGGACGGCCCTGAGATGCGGGCTTTTACAATCCCGTGATGCGGCCGTCTGCATCCACGTCAATGCGTTCTGCTGCGGGGACTTTCGGCAGCGCAGGCATGCGCATGATGGTGCCGCTGAGCGCGACTATGAATCCGGCGCCGTTCGCAATCTCGAAGTCACGCACGTTGATCTTGAATCCACGCGGGCGACCTCGAAGCGTTGCATCGTCAGAGAGCGAGTTTTGTGTTTTGGCCATGCAGATTGGCAGATCGCCGAAGCCGCATTTGCGAAACACGTCGATACGATCCTTCGCCAGTGGACTGAGTTCAACACCATTCGCGCCGTAGATTTGGGTGGCGATGCGATGAAGTTTTTCTTCCGCGCTCTGCTTGTAATCGTAGAGGAATTTCAACGGCGGCGAAGGTTGCGCGGCGGCCTGGACTACAATTTCAGCGAGATCACGCGCGCCGTCGCCACCGCTGCCAAAGACGTCTGCCGTGGCACTGGCGACACCGCGTGCGGCGCAGAAACGATGCACGGCCAGCAGTTCATCGTCGTCATCAGTGGCGAAGCGGTTGACCGCCACGACCACTGGCCGACCAAAGAGCGCAGCGCTGTCGAGATGCGCGGCGAGATTTTCCAGGCCGCGTTCCAGTGCCGCGAGATCAGGTTGCTGGAGATCAGTGAGCAGCATGCCGCCGTGCATCTTGAGCGCACGCACCGTGGCCACGATGACCACGGCATCCGGTGCCAGCCCGGACTGACGGCACTTGATGTGCATAAATTTTTCGCCGCCCAGATCAAAAGCGAAACCCGCCTCGGTGATCGCGTAATCGGCGTGTGCGAGCGCCATCCGCGTCGCGAGCACGCTGTTGCAGCCGTGGGCGATGTTGGCGAAGGGGCCGCAATGCAGGATCGCAGGAACCCCTTCCAATGATTGAACGAGGTTCGGCATCAGGGCATCCTTGAGCAGCGCGATCAGAGCACCTGTCACTTTCAACTCTTTGGCGAACACCGGTTCGCCATCGTGAGTGAATCCGAGAACGATGCGGTTGATCCGCGTGCGCAAATCGTCGAGTGACTCCGCAAGGCAGAGCGCGGCCATGATTTCTGAGGCGGCAGTGATGTCGAAACCCGTGAAGCGCTCGATGGAAACCGTGTCACGGCCAACGCGGATGTGTCGTAGTGCACGGTCGTTGACATCGAGCACGCGCTTCCACAACACATGGATCGGATCCAGCCGGCTGGTGTGATGATAGAGCGCATTGTCCATCACCGCGGTGAGCAAGTTATGTGCAGCGGTGATCGCGTGGAAGTCGCCGGTGAAATGCAGATTGATGGACTCCGAGGGCTGTATGGTGCTTCTGCCACCGCCGGTCGCGCCGCCCTTTCGACCGAATACAGGCCCCATGCTTGGCTGTCTCAAGGCGAGCGCGACGGACCGGCCGCTTTTCCTGAGACCCTGGGCCAAGCCGATGGAGATCGTCGTCTTGCCCTCGCCTGCAGGCGTCGGGGTGATGGCGGAAACGAGGATCAGTTTACCCCGCTGCGCTTTGCCTTCGAGAGCCTGGAGTGAGATTTTCGCCTTGTCCGTGCCGTGCAAGACGACGTGGTCGCGATGAATACCGAGTTCGTCAGCTTTGGACGCAATGCCTGCTAGATGTGCCATCTGCCGGAAATAATTTGAGTGTCAGAGCACTTCCGTGCCTGGAGCTTGAGGGATGGCGTCAGGACTTTCGCTGACGGGCGGTGCTGTTGCAGCCATGGATTGCGCTTCGGCGGGCGACAATAGAGTGGCACCTTTGAGGAGACGGCAAAATTCCTTCTTCGTTGTGTGGTGGTGGCTCCCTTCCTTGATCGTGAGATCCTGCATCAGTTTGTAATCCACGGTCATCCGTTCCAGTTGGACGATCCTGAGATAACGCTCGCCTTGCCGCCAGACCTGATTTTGCTGCAACTTTATCATGGGTCAATTACCGCAATCTTTCGTGCTTCGCCAGCTCTGATTACGAATGGGCGACAGCAAGGTTACACGGGAACTTCAGCTTGCAGATGGCCAACTTTGCTCGAAAACTTCAGTAGCATTCGCATTCAAACATCCAGCACCTGAACACCATGTCGAGTCATCCATCTCCCGAGCATATCATGAAAATCGGAACCGGCTTCTGGGCCTCCAAGGTTCTGCTCAGCGCTGTTGAACTCGGTCTTTTCACTGAGCTTGTGAAGGAGCCGCTCGATGCGGATACTCTACGTCAGCGGCTGGGACTGCACCCGCGAGCCGCGCTGGACTTTCTCGATGCTCTTGTCGCCCTCGGTTTTTTGGAAAGGCGCGACGGAAAGTATGCCAACACGCAGGACACCGGCCTTTTCCTTGACCGCAATAAACCCAGTTACGTCGGTGGGATGCTGGAGATGGCGAACGCCCGTCTCTATTCGGCGTGGGGTTCGCTGACAGAGGCTCTCCGCACTGGGCTTCAGCAAAATGAGGCCAAGACGGGTGGTGACCCGTTTGTCGAACTCTACAGCTCGCCAGCCAGTCTGGAGAATTTTCTCCGCGCCATGACGGGAGTCAGCATTGGTGCGGCGCTGGCTCTGGCGCAGAAGTTTCCCTGGAAGAATTACAAGTCGTTTGTGGATGTAGGTGTCGCTCAAGGAGCGGTGCCGGTGGAGATCGCACTGGCTCATCCCCATCTTCACGGGACGGGATACGATCTGCCCGTGGTGCAGCCTGTTTTTGAAAAATATGCTGCCGCACGAGGCGTGGCGGAGCGCGTGAGTTTCCATCCCGGTGACTTTTTCAAGAATTCACTGCCGAATGCCGACGTGATCATCATGGGGCACATCCTGCACGACTGGAATCTCGAACAGAAGCGCATGCTGGTGCGCAAGGCTTACGAGGCGCTGCCAGCGGGCGGCGCGTTCGTGGTCTATGAAGCACTGATTGATGACGACCGCAGTAAGAACGTATTTGGGCTGCTCATGAGTTTGAATATGCTTATTGAGACTCCCGGCGGCTTTGACTATACCGGTGCCGACTGCTGCGGATGGATGCAAGAGGCTGGCTTCCGAGAGACGCGTGTGGAGCATCTCGTCGGACCTGACTCGATGGTGGTCGGCATTAAGTAGGACGTTTCTGGTTTAGAAGCGCCGCCTGCCATTCAGCTTCCTTGAAGCCTGTGAGATACACACCCTGGCGTTCGTCGATCATAAATGGACGATTCACCAGATTTCCGTTTTTCGCGAGCAGCTTGAGGGCTTCGGATGGTGGCATGGTGGGTAGAGTGTCCTTGAGTCCGAGCGCGCGGTAATCGAGTCCGGAAGTGTTGAACAAGGTGCGGACATAGCCGCCCTTGGCTTTCAGCATGGACTGAAGTTTACTCATTTTTGGAGGCGTCTCGCGGATCGGTATTTCATAGAAGTCGATTTGATGCGACATGAGCCACTTGAGGGCGTTGCGGCAGGTCGAGCATCCTTGGTAGACGTAGGCTTTCAGCATAAAATCGGTGGGCGTAAATCACGGCATCATGAACTGGCGCGGGACCGAATTCCAGCAGATGTTGCCACGATGTCATCTGCTCAACTCGACAGTCTGTTCCAGCGGCGCGAGCCGCTTCTCGCGCTCGCGCCGATGCAGGATGTCACCACACTGGTGTTCTGGCGATTGATGGCGCGCTATGGTGGGGCGGACGTGTATTTCACGGAATACTTCCGTGTTCATGCGGACTCCAAGCTCGACAAGCCGATCCTAGCGTCGATCACGCAGAATCCGACGGGGTGTCCGGTGGTGGCGCAGATGATCGGTAATGATATTCCGGCGCTGGTGCGCAGCGCGAAGGAATTGCAGCAGCATCCAGTGGCGGCCATCGATTTGAATCTGGGCTGCCCGGCGCCGATCGTGTATCGCAAGTGTGCGGGCGGGGGATTACTGCGCGATCTGCCGCAGGTGGATGCGATTCTCGGTGCGTTGCGGGATGCGATACCGGGCAAGTTCACCGTGAAGACGCGCATTGGGTTTGATGATGAACGCACCTTTGACGCGCTGCTGCCAATTTTACAGCGGCACTCATTGGACCTGCTGACGGTGCATGGACGAACGGTGAAGCAGATGTATCGCGATGGCGTGCGCTACGATCT
>JANNQW010000120.1:0-1879 GCA_031400955.1 Verrucomicrobiota bacterium | reverse complement strand
GCTTTCGATGGTCTTCGCACCTTCGTAGGCTTCTTGAATGAGGGTGGGGACAACGCTCTTCACGGGTTCCTGAGCGAGATTCCAAAGGCAGGAGAGCTGGAGCGCGGTCAAGCCATGGCGCTGGGCGATGGGGCGGACTTGGTCGAGCTTTTCGTTGCCGTGCTCAACCCAGCCGGCGGGTCGGTGGCTGCGATGGTCGCCATCGCGGAATTTGTGGCCGGGATGGACGTCGTCATGGAAGATGCCGCCGAAGTCAACGACTCTGGCCAGCAGGTTGATGTTGTATTTTTTCGCAGCGGGCAGAACGAACTGACCGGGCCAGGGTTCGAAGGGATTCAAGATGATCATGGCCCAGTCGATGTCGTCGCCAAATTTCTCAAAGCACTGGATGATGTCGAGTGTGAAACCATTCGCGGGGCCGGGGGCGATGCCGAGGCGGTCGGTGAGGCCGCGTGTTTTCAGTGCGCGCATGGCGTCCCATACCTTCGGACTGCTGTAGCCGATGGTGTCGGGATTGTGCAGCAGGAGGCAGTCGAACTTCGAGGTGTTGCAGCGTTCGAGCGATTTTTCCGTGGCCATGACGAGGTATTTTTCATACTGCTCGGGACCGCGCAATCCGGGTTCGGTGAAGCGCGGATAGCCCTTGGCGCCACTGCGGAGTCCGCCATAGAAATCATGGCCGACGATGCCGACGAGGGAGTAGGTGTCGCGTGCGATTCCTTTCAGCGCCTCGCCGAGAAGCGAGTCTGCGCGGCCTGCGCCATAGACATCGGCGGTGACGAAGGTGCGAATGCCTTTTTCGTAGTTGAGGCGCACGAGTTTGACGTAGCGGTCTTCGTCGAGTTGTTCGCCGAAGTGCATGAAGCGTCCGCCGCTCCAGGTGCCAAATGCGGTGCGTGTGATGTCCATAGGGGTGGGAAGATTACGGAGAAATACGGGGCGGTCAAAACGCAGCGCCAAGATTTAGACGGAATTAACAAAATTAAACAGAATGGGGTTACAAAGAACTTACGCCGAGCCAGTCGACGCGGGTTTCGCTTTTGAGGTAGAGGGAAAGAATCGAAATGGCACTCGGCGAAGAATCACGAGGTGATGTCAGAACGCCGGGAGCATCTGGATAGGCGGACAAACAGGTGGCGAGTTCCGCAGGGGTCGCCGGGATGAACTTGCGGCTTGAGAAATTCAGATCGTTCCAAGATGCGATCTCAAGTCGAGGGATGACGCTGCCGTGGGGGAGGGGAGTGGGATCGAGCAGCCATGAATCCGGCAACAGATCGAGTAAAACATCCACCGTAGCCCGGCGCAGTTCACGTTCCCAGAAGTCTCGTAGTGGCCGTAGGTGCAGCAGCGCGGGCCAGAGGGGATCATTCAGAGATGCGGGTGTCGCGAGTATGTCAGCCTGCTCTGGCACTGCGGATGGCAGCGACTGCAACGCGGCGGCGCACTGTGCAGCGGTGGCGATGATCGGATGCAGGGTGAGGCGGGTGCCATCGAGGGTGAGATGACAGGCAAAGACGCCACTGCCGGCGATTGAAGTTTCCTGCCAGGAGCGGGTTGGTTGAAGCCAGGGATCGAGTTCAGACAAGGGCGACTGCTTTGATCCAAGGCGATCGCAGGCTGCGGCGAAGCGCATGACCTGGTGGCCTAGAGACGAGAGCAGTTTGCGCTGCGCTTTGGACAGATCAATGCCCTCGGTTGCCGGTGTGGCCGGTCTGGTGGCGCGGGCGGTGTCGGGCTGGATCACCACTTACTGATACGATGACTCGACGCGCTTCGCGACATCGCGGTAGCCGTAGTCATTGTTGTAGATTTCCTTCATGCAGTTGAGATAATCTTCTTTCCGGCCGACTTTTTCGTAAATCAGGCCGAGTTCGTAGAG
>JANNQW010000119.1:0-7725 GCA_031400955.1 Verrucomicrobiota bacterium | reverse complement strand
CATCGACGCCATTGACAAGGAAGACTTTGAAAAAATCCGTGCCCGCTATTACGACACGAAGGAAAAGGTCAATCCCAAGAAGTATCTTAATCTGGATGTGTGGATGCGCGTCAACGTCAAGCGCGTCCGCGATCACCGCATTCGCAAGGCACCACCCCGCTTGCGCATTCTCGATATCGGCTCTGGTTCCGGCTACTTCCTCCATGTCCTGAAATGCCTCGGTCACGACGTGGTCGGCATGGACATCGATCACGAGCCCGTCTTCCGCGAGACGTTCGCGCTGCTGAAAATCCCCCGCGTCATTTTTCGCATTGAGCCCTTCCAACCGCTGCCGGACCTCGGCCAGAAGTTTGATATCGTCACCGCGCACATGACCTGCTTCAATCGCCGCGCCGACGACACTCATTGGGGTCGCGAAGAGTGGGAATATTTCTTGAAGGATCTGCAAACCCATCTCAATCCCGGCGGCAAGATCCAGTTCGACTTGAATCCGCTGCGCGATGGCCGGCACATGGAGCCTGAGTTGCGCGATTGGTTCAAATCCATCGGTGCCAAGATCGACCGGCGGAAGGTGTATCTCGATCTGGCGGTTTGAAGTCAGCCCTGACCGATGTCCGTCAGCTAATCAGCAGCAAGCGCGGCGGATCACCGGGCCGGGTTTCGGGAGCTCGATGGATGCAAGGCGGGACCAGACTGCCGGGCCAGTCCACGGCGATGCGCCAGAGGTTGCCCAGGCCGAACGAGAATGGCTGCGCCTGCGGGTTTGGAGCGTAGTGAAGATCGTAGCAGTTCTCATTCAAGTATTCGAGGAAGGCATCATCGTCTTCTCCGCCGAAGAGTTTGAGGAGTTCAACGCGAGTTGTGGGAACATCAACGCGTCGTTGTGCTTCGTCATTGCGCAGGCCCTCGCTCGATTGCCCATCATAAGTGCAAAGCCAAGTATCGGTTTCAACTGTGGCGCTGTCGACGTGGAAGGAGAAAACATCCGTGGACACAGGTCCTGGATGCTCGTCGCGTGGGTAGCCGTGGATGCAGTTTAGAACAGGATCGAGTTCGAGAGCCCGGAGCAGTCGTTGGTCTTCCAAAAGAATGTCGATGGCAACCCGGCCTGCAGCGCTCACGGGGAGATCAAGAAGTTGTGAGTCATCGATGGTGGTGATTCCCTCGCTAACGGCCAGCAACTTCACGATCTCGCTGAAATCGCCAGCCAGTGGGCGCTGCCAGCACAGGGCGTTGATGCCGTCTTCAAATGGGGTTGTGACCAGCTCATCGAAATTTTTCACCACCTTGATGCGGGCGTAGTCGGGAGGCAGGGAGAGGGGAGTCATGCGCGAGAGACTTCTATTCCTGTCCGAAGACGGTGCGCACTTGCAGGGTGATCAGGTCCTTGGTGGTGAGTTCCCTGGGAACGCCATTCATCTGAGTGGCGATTTTTATTCCGCCAATCGGGAGATTGGCGTTCCCGGCATTTATATACGCGCCGCCGATACGCCAGAAAGTGCCCACGTTATTGATCTTCATATGGATGAATGATCGATTTTTCGTAACCCCTTTTTGTTCATCTTGTTAATCCTGTCTAAAACCCACCCACTGCGTTTGCCAGGTTTAGCTGACGAAACAGTCATGGGCTCACAGTCCGAACGGTTCCGGCAGCAACTCCAAACTTGTATTGCGCTTGGCAAAGACCCGTTCGGCCCAGACGTCGGCGAACAACGCCACGGGGCGGTTTAATTCATCGTTAGCCAACGTGGCATCTGGACACGGAATCGGCCCGTCCTTCGCGGCGGTCTCTCCATCCCGGAGACGCAGCCAGCGGATCAATGTATAGGGCGCATTCTCGATTCGGGACTCGGCTTTGTATTCCGCTAGAAGACGGTATTGCACGACCTCGAACTGGAGCGGGCCGACAGCTCCGAGCAGCGGAATGCGCTGGACGGATTGCGACTGGAAAAACTGCTGCACGACACCTTCTTGGAGGAGTTGCGCCAGACCTTCGCGGAATCGCTTGAATTGCGCCGGTGTCGCACTGTGAATATGAGCGAAGCACTCGGGCACAAAGGATGGTGTTTCATCGAAGACGATTCCCGCCGCCTCACTGAGCGTGTCGCCGATGCGCAGATTGTAATTTCCGACAATGCCGATGACGTCGCCCGCGAAGGCTTCGTCCACGGTCGAGCGATCGCGACCGAAGAGACGCTGGGAGTTCGCGAGACAGACGCGCTGTTTCGTGCGCGGATTCTGCACCATCATGTCGCGCTCGAATTTTCCAGAGACAATGCGGATGAAATAAATGCGGTCGCGATGGCGCGGATCCAGGTTGGCTTGAATCTTGAAGACGAAAGCGGAGAAGCCGGCGTCTTCGGGCTTCACGGTGGCGCCTCCGGCGATGCGCTGAGTCGGCGGCGGGGCTAGTTCCAAAAATGTATCCAGCAGGAATTGGACGCCAAAATTGTTGCTGGCGCTGCCGAAGCAGACCGGGGTCAGTTTGCCCTGATCGATGAGCGCGCGGTCGAAGGAGTGGCCGGCGCTGTCGAGAATGGCGAGTTCTTCCATGGATTGGCTCAAGGCAGCCTCTTCCACGTTTTGCTTCACCACATCATCCTGCAATCCGCTGACGGTCTCAGGGGCGCGATGGGCGCCGCGGACTGTGCGTTCGAAGAGATGGACGCTGGATTTTCGCCGGTCATAGACGCCGCGAAATGAGAAACCGAGTCCGAGTGGCCAGTTCAACGCGCAGGTTCCGATGCCCAGCACGGATTCCAATTCGTCGAGCAGCGCCAGCGGTGCGCGCGCGGGCCGGTCCAGCTTGTTGATGAAGGTGAAGATCGGCACGCCGCGTTTGCGGCAGACTTCAAAGAGTTTGCGCGTCTGGTTCTCGATGCCCTTGCCGGCGTCGATGACCATGATGGCGGCATCGACTGCGGTGAGCACGCGGTAAGTGTCTTCGGAGAAATCTCGGTGGCCTGGCGTGTCCAGCAGGTTGATGACGCAGCCGCCGTATTCAAACTGCAGCACAGTGGAGGAGACGGAGATGCCGCGCTGTTTTTCCAGTTCCATCCAATCGCTGGTGGTGGAGCGCTGATTCTTGCGCGCGGTCACGCTGCCGGCGAGATGCACCGCGCCGCCATACAGCAGCAGCTTTTCGGTAAGCGTGGTCTTGCCCGCGTCCGGATGGGAAATAATGGCAAAGGTGCGGCGACGGGCGATTTCTTGGGAGGGATTCATCAGGGGATCATGGAAAAAAATTTGCAGCGTGAGTCGAGTGAGGACTTGTCGCCCAGCTTTCTGACCGCGTTTTTACATTCGCTCCGTGGTCTGGATGCCGAGCAGGTCGAGTCCGGTCTGCAAAACGCGGCTGGTTACTTCGCACAGCACCAGCCGGCTGTGCCGCGTCAGTCCTTCCGAGCGCAGCACGGGGCAGGCTTCATAGAAACCGTGGAAGGTGTCCGCGAGTTCATACAAATATTGCGCCAGCAGGTTGGGCCGGAAATCGCCAAGCACGTCGTGAACCATTTCACTAAACTGAGCGAGCTTGAGTGCGAGCTTGCGTTCGGCGTCCTCCGTGATGGCGACGTCGGATGGGGATGGCGTGTGGGGACACCCGCCACCACTGTCAAGCTTGCGGAAGATGCTGCGGATGCGGACGTAGGCATTGATGAGGTAGGGCGCGGTGTTGCCCTGGAGTGAGAGCATCTTGTCCCAGGAAAATTTGTAGTCGGTCATGCGGTGCTGGCTCAGCTCCGCATACTTCACGGCACCGATGCCGATCACCTCGGCGATCTTCGATTTTTCTGCCTCAGGCAGATCGCGCTCCGCGACCACGACCGCCGCGCGTTCGACGGCTTCCTCGAGAACTTCCAGAAGGCCGACGCTCTCGCCACTGCGGGTTTTGAACATCTTGCCGTCGGGTCCGAGGATGGAGCCGAAGGCGATGTGCTCCATGCGCGTGGCGTGACCGCGACGGTGGGAGACTTCAAACACCTGACGGAAGTGCAACTGCTGCGGTGCGCCGACAACATACCAGATTTCGTCGGCTTTGAACTCGCGGACCCGGTAATCAATGGTCGCCAGGTCTGTCGTGGAGTAAAGAAATCCACCGTCTGATTTGCGCACGAGACAGGGGGCCGGAACCCATTCGCCGCCGCGATTGATGAGGAAAGGATCCTGCTCGGGCTTTTTGCTGCCATCGGAAAACACGCAGGCCGCGCCGTCGCTGATGTCGGCGATGTTCGTCGTGAGCAAATCATCCACCAGCGGCGCCAGGGCGACGTTATAAAAGCTCTCGCCGAGATAGTGATCGAAGGTGACGCCGAGCCGGGCATAAATCCCGTGCAACTGGTCGAGCGTGAGCTGGACGCATTCGCGCCAGATTTTGAGATTCTCCTCATCGCCCGCCTGGAGTTTTACCAACTCCTGTTTGCATAGCTCCAGCACGGCTTCGTTGGCCTTGGTCGCGGCGTTCACATCGCGATAGACGCGCACCAGTTCGTGAATGGCATCCTTTCGCAGTGCGGCTTGATCGAGCCGCGTTTTCCAGCCGTGGAGGATCATGCCAAACTGAGTGCCCCAGTCGCCGACGTGGTTGTCGGTGATGACCTGATGACCGACATAACGGGCGATGCGCGCGAGGGCGTCGCCGATGAACGTGCTCCGGATATGGCCGACGTGCATGGGCTTGGCCACGTTCGGCGCGGAGAAGTCGATCACGATGCGTTTCGGGTCCGTCACGGATGGCACGCCGAGCTTGTCATCCGCAAGCTGGGATGAAACCGATGCGGCAAGCGTCTCCCTAGTCAGGCGGAAGTTGAGAAAGCCGGGGCCGGCAATCGTGGGCGCCTCGCACAAGCCGCCACCCTCGAAGGCAGCGACGATGGTTTCCGCAAGTTGCCGCGGATTCATCCTGGCGGCTTTCGCGACCATCATGGCTGCATTGCTCTGATAGTCGCCGAAACGATCGTCGCTCGCGTTCACCACTTCGATCGTGATTCCGTCGGGCACAGCAACGCCCGCTTTCACGATGGCATCGCGAAGCAATGGGGTGAGGAGCTGGCGGAAGGTCGGCATGGGAGGATGCGCATCCTAGGCGGTCGGGACGCGGTCGCAAATGCAATCCATCGACGAAGCATCAGAAAAGTTGCGCCTCTACCGACAAACGTCGAGAGCTTCCTCACATATCACCTGGGACCATGTATTTTCTTCGATGACTCCTGGCATGGTGAACCTTTCTGAGTGGTGCCTCGGCTCAAAGGTTTGTCTGATGGATCAGAAGCATCATTTGCATGGGCATTAAGCCTAACCGATCTGCCTGTCTCAAAGTCAACCGACGCCCAAGTAACGTCGCGCTGCTTGGCTTCAACCACTCGTGATGCCCAATTTTCAAACGACTCGGCAATGAGCAGTGGCAGCGCAGATAATGGCTCACGCGGAAGAGGCGGCGCTGCCGGTGGCGGAGGTGGTGGCTTCGCATCGTTGACCCTTCGCCAAGATTCAAAAATCATTGGGTCAAGTTTTCTCTCCAATGGGAGCCAGGCAGCCTCATTGGGTCTGTTTCCGAGCATCGCCTCGCCATTGTGAGACCACCAATCGAGAAGAGTCTTGCTCAACTCTGGCACATGGTCGTACCGACCAGCATAATACCTGCGCAAGTCATCGAGCCATTCAGCAGTTTCAGCCGGCAAATTTTGAGTCCGCGAGAGAGCTGCAACTACAATTGCAGATGCAGTCACCCTGACTCGCCCTATTGCCGGGTGACCACCACCACAGTAGTGATCCAAGCTTCCATGAGCAACGTCTTCCAAAAGATACGGCACCACGCTGACAGACGCACTGGATAATAGAATGCCTTCGGCGAGTGCGTTGCCCCTGCGAAAAGCAAAAACAAGACGGGCGATAGTTGCTTCATCCCCTCTTGCGATGAGAGCCTCTGCTGCTGCCCGTTGTTCTGAGTGCTCGAATCGCTCAACGATCAACCGTAGTTGAGGAAGTGAAGCACCGGCGACTGCCAATGACTTGTTCGTAGATTCCAGCAGTGTTGCAGGGTAGGGTTCGATTGGCATTTCAACCGACGCCGAAGCAACCAATGATAACGATAACAACCAAATGACGGATAAATAATTCATACTGGCACCGAGAGATTTTCTGCCGCGGCCAGTTTTTTCTGGTTGCCATCGAAGGTGAGGAAATGTTTCAAGCCGAGATGCTTTGCCGTGGAGAGGTGGATGATGTCCATGGGACGATGGCCACCTTTCATGGTGTAGGTGGCGGACAGAGTCTCAGCAATGCTATGCACATCCGGCCATTCTACCGTCGCCAGGGTCAAACTGCCCGCTTTCACATTCCCTGCCAGCACTCCGATCATCCGCTGGGCTTCCAATTTTGTAAATCCTTTCGTCTTGTCGCTTTGATGGCGAAACACCTGGAATCTCGCTGACTGCCGGAACTCCCACAAGACTTGTGACGATACGATGACCTCACCTTTGAACCGCGCCATGAAAGCATCGGCACGCGCAGTATTGTCCTGCTCCCGGTAGAGGGCGCAGAGGAAGGAGGTGTCAGTGAAACAGCGCATGTTACTCTTCACCCTCCAATTCAGCCGCTCGCATTTCTGCCACTTCGTCAGAGCTAAAGCGTCGCCCTTTCCAAATAGCACGGCGCTGGGCCGCGAAGTCAATTCGAGGCGGACGTGGCGGACTGGGCTTCACGATTGGCAAAAGTGTGGCGTAAGGCTTGCCGCGCTTGAGTATCTTCACGGATTCTCCATTGTCCAACCAGGAGGAAACGCGGCGAAAGTGATTGCGCAAATCTGCGGTGGTGACGGTGTTCATGATACTTAAAGATATCATGCTTCAAGTGCTTGGCAAGTGAACTTCACGGGTGCCTCGAAATGCCAGATGACTTCAGTGGCAAGTTCAGTCACGCGGGGTTGAAGTCGGCGGATCACTGGTGGTGGAATCTCCTGCTACAGGCAGGGTGAGAATTTCATCAAAGGCATCATCAGGGGACAGACATTATGTACTTCAGCCGCGCCTGCTGGGATGGGGTGAGGAAGGAAATAGCCTTGTTCAGATCAACGGTCATCCATGCATTTACTTTTGTGGCCTGAGCTGGTGTCAACTGCAGCTTCGCCAACACCGTGCCTTCGAGTTGTTTCTTCTGATCAGCAGCGGGTGCGGAGCGGTAATCCGTCGCGGTGCCCAGGTGATGACAGGCATTCTTTGCTGCTATCGCATTGAGGTCCGGCAGAGAAACAACCGAGGGGTCGTAGCGCACAAGCACCACTTCTTGTCCGCTGCTAAATCCTGCCTGTGTGGTCACCACGCCATCGATCATGCCCAGTGCTACCTCGCCAGACCAGAAGCAGGACATGGAAAACACGGCCTGTTCAAGTTGCGGCGAATGTTCGGAGGCAAGCAGCTTGAGGTAACTAGGCACGGGCCGTTTGGCCGCGTTGAGCGTGGCGATCATGCGATCCGCGATGCCTTTGGTGTCCCAGATTTGATCGCGCCGAGGGATGATGTCGTTTGCCTCGGCATCGAGGAATCTCACCACTTGGTAGTTCCACGCTGGCTCGCCAAAGCGCCGCAGCACGTCAGCATCCTTGCCCGACTTGTTGTTGTGAATGAGCAGCGGTGTGAACTCGGTTTCGATGGCCTCAACGAGCAGAGGATTGGACAGCACGTCTTTGCCAAACTGCTGACATCCAGCACAACCGGGAATCTCCTGGAA
>JANNQW010000118.1:0-3107 GCA_031400955.1 Verrucomicrobiota bacterium | reverse complement strand
AATCAAAATCGGAGTCGCCGGAGTCGGAGCCATGGGGAAGAATCATGCGCGCGTTCTCGCGTCGCTCGAAGGCGCGGAACTCGTCGCGATTTATGATCTTGATTCAGCCCACGCGGCCGAACTGGCGACGACCTATCATGCGACAGCAGTCAGCAGCCTCGAAGAGTTCTCCAGGCTGGTGGATGCCGCCGCGATAGCGGTGCCGACGGTGGCGCATCGTGAAGTGGCTGGTTTTCTGCTGGAGCGCGGGAAGCATGTATTGGTGGAGAAGCCGCTTAGTGAATCGCTGCAAGAGGCCCGGGAACTGGTGGCGCTGGCTCAGGCGAAGAATCTTGTGCTTCAAGTCGGGCACATCGAGCGGTTCAATCCAGTGATGCGCCAGTTGGAGGAGCGCATCAAACAGCCACGCTTCATCGAGGCCACTCGGCTTTCGCCATTTCCCAACCGGAGCATGGATATCGGCGTAGTGCTGGATGTCATGATTCACGATCTGGAGATCATTTTGCATCTTGTCCGCTCGCCCATCGTCAATCTCGATGCTGTGGGAACGCCCGTGCTGACGCGACGTGAGGATATTGCCAATGCGCGGCTCCGCTTTGAAAACGGCTGCGTGGCCAATGTCACCGCCAGCCGGATCAGCGACAAAAAGATGCGCAAGATCCAGGTCTTTCACGGAGAAGGCTACATCTCGCTGGATTACCAGGAGCAGACCGGTCATATCTACCGGCGCGAGGGATTGCAGATCGTGCGCGAAGACGTCCAGGTCGAGAAGGACGAACCGCTCAAGCTCGAACTGGCCGCGTTCGTCGAAAGTGCCAGACGCGGGCTGGCTCCTGTGGTGAGCGGACAGCAGGGGGCTGATGCGCTGCAGCTCGCGATTCAGATCACTGAGGCCATAGCGAGCGGAAAGTTTTCATGATGAAAATTTTTATTGTAGCAGGGGAGATCAGTGGAGACACTCATGGTGCTGGATTGATGCGCGCCTTGAAGCTGGCCCATGGCCCGGTGCAGTTCAGCGGTCTGGGTGGACCACTGATGCGTCTTGTGGGCGGTGCGGACACAGAGGACTGGCTGGAACATGCCGCAGTGCTTGGTCTCTGGGAGGTGCTGAAGATCTACGGCTGGTTCCGGCGTAAATTCTCGAAAGCATTGAAAAACATCGAGCAGCAAAAGCCGGATGCCGTGGTGTTGATAGACTATCCTGGCTTCAACCTGCGGCTGGCCAAGGCTCTTCGCGCCAGACGGTATCCCGGCAAGATCATCTACTACATCAGCCCTCAAGTTTGGGCATGGAAAAGTGGGCGCGTGAAAACGATGGCCAGGGTGCTCGACTTGATGATCTGTATTTTTCCATTCGAGAAGGAACTTTACGAGAAGAGCGGACTTCGCACAGTTTTCGGAGGACATCCGCTGGTTGATCGCACGGCAGCACTCAAGAAGGGCTGGAATCGGGAACCCGCTCTTGTGGGATTTTTCCCAGGCAGCCGCAGCCACGAAGTTGCCCGGCTGCTGCCTGTAATGCTCCGGGCTTCAGTCATCATTCGCGAGAAAGTGCCGCAGGTCCGCTTTGCAATTTCTGCCGCCAATGAGCGATTGAAATCAGAGATGAATGAAATCATCACGCGTGAGGGGCCGTCGGAGGCGCGTCAGTGGATCGAAGTCGACACGGCGCCGGTGCTCATGCAACGCGCGGAAGTTGCGGCGGTGGCCAGTGGCACGGCGACGCTCGAGGCTGCGTGTTTCGGGCTGCCCTATGTCTTGGTCTACAAAGTGAATCCAGTGACCTATGCGGTGGGCAAGAGAGTGGTAAAGATAAAGCATCTTGGCATCGTCAATATTCTGGCAGGAGAAACGGTGGTGCAAGAGCTCGTGCAAGGAACGTGCCAGCCGGAATCGCTTGCCGGATCGCTCACCGCCCTCTTGATTAGCCCGCGGACGCGCATAAAACTGGAGTCGCGACTGGCAGAAGTGGTGTCGGAACTCGGAGCAGGCGGTGCTTATAAACGCGCGGCAGAAGCAGTCGCAAGCGAACTTCCTCAAGTGACATCATGAGTCTGGATGAATCAGTCCCAGCGACGCGCGTAAATCCGCTGGTGCGCTGGTTTGTGGTCGGTCTTCCGCTGGGACTCCTGATCATGGGTGCACTTTCGTTTTTGATGTATTTTCAAAAACGGCACGCAAAAGAAGCAGCCGTTTCTGCACCGTCACGTTACGCCGCCATGTTGCGCAAGAATTTGAATCTGGCTGATTACCGTCGTTACATTCGAATCTTCGAGCAGGAAATCGGCCTGCGCACGACCGACAAGCCGGAAAACATCGAGGCCGCCCAGAGCTTTATCGAGTCCACGCTGGGTTTTGGAAACATGGGCTATCAAGTCGTGCGACGGGAGTTTGAGGCGGAAGGCAAACTATGCGTATATCTTGAAGTGGAACTAAAGGGCCGGAATTCTCCTGGCGGATTGCATCTGGTCACGGCCAGATATGATGGGGATAACTCGATGGATGTCGCCGCCTTGCTCTGCCTGGCCAATGCCTTCACCGGAACGGGTCATCGCGACACGATTCGTTTTGTGGCGTGGTTTGGCGGCGCGGATGCAGATGGCAAATTCAACCTCGACCGCTACCGACGCTGGATTCCCGATGCGCAAGCCTCATCGGTCACCGTGCTGGAAATCAAGGGGCCGGGTGCAGGGGACAAGGACGCGCTAGGCAAGCTTCAAGCAGTCGAATCGGAAATCACAACACTCGCAGGTGGCAGCGGCAAGTAGCTAAACTTGACCTTCGCTGGCTTTAGCATTGGCACGCCAAAAGCCTTGCAAAGTGCGGAGATCATCTTATTTACAAGCACTCATAATGGCCGGCGTGGCGAAATTGGTAGACGCGCTAGACTCAAAATCTTGTATGAGTGATCATGTGTGGGTTCGAGTCCCTCCGCCGGCACTCCTTTATTTAGAGGAATCACTGATTTAACCCGGATTCCGAAGTTAGGCAGCGTTTTTGAGTTCATTATCGTCCGGTGGCGAGTGCTCAGGAGGCAACTTCGGCGAAGTCCGTTTTTGCCACTCCAAGACCTTATCGATCAAGGGCTTGTGCTTCTCTGCACCACC
>JANNQW010000117.1:0-3297 GCA_031400955.1 Verrucomicrobiota bacterium | reverse complement strand
CAACACGCCCAAAATCGAAAGGATTTTCGGGACTGGGATTCTGTGTTCTAAATATCCGGCGAACAGCTCATGCAGCGTCAGCCCGCCTTTGACCGCTTTTTCATAGAGCGGAACATAAACCCAGTCGTCGAGAAAGTAAGTATTGAACTGGAAGCTATTTACTGCGCGAAAAAGCAAAATCACCGGCAGCGCCAGCACTGCAATCTGCCCAGCCAGCACCAGCCAGCGAATTTGGCGTTGCGAGCGAGAGGCGGACGATGAGAGCGGATCATTCATTGATGGTGCGAAAGTAGCTGAAACCGGGCTTGCGAGGATTCTTCTCGTTCGAGTCCATCAATTCACCCACATTCATGCAGCAGGCAATTTCTGTTGCAGAGAATTTCGCACCGAACTTGCTCCTCACGTCCAATAAACTCTGCTGTTCCGTGGCGGATTCGCGTTGCACAACCGGCCCATCGCGCGCTTCATGCGCGACGCAACATGAAGGCATTTATTTTCGATCTCGACGGCACCCTCATCGATTCACTGGCGGACATCGCGGAAGCGGTGAACCGCGCGCTGGATCAGCACGGCTTTCCCAGGCAGCCCTTGGAAAGCTTCCCGCAATTCATCGGTGAAGGCGTGGGCACACTCGTCGAGCGTGCGGTGCCATCCGATACGCTGCACACCTTGAACATCCCCGCGATCATCGACAACTATCAGCAGCACTATGCCGATACCTGGCGCGACAAGACCAGGCCCTACGATGGCATTGTGGATGTCATAACCGCCCTGCGAACTCGCTGCATCAAGACAGCCGTGCTCTCGAACAAGCCTGACCATTTCACAAAGTTGTGCTGCGATCATTTCTTTGCGCCGGGCAGCTTCGATATCGTTCTCGGTGCGCGCGAAGGTGTTCCGCGCAAGCCGCATCCGCAGGCCGGATTCGAACTGGCTGCGGAACTCGGCGTGTCACCGGATGACTGTGTTTACATCGGCGACTCCGGACTGGACATGATGTTTGCCGTGAATTCAGGAATGCTTCCAGTGGGCGTGCTCTGGGGTTTTCGCAGCGAGACAGAACTGCGCGCCCATGGCGCGGGCAAACTCATGGCGACTCCACTGGAATTGCTGGCGCTGATTTAATCCAGCGTCAGAACATTCGATGCGGGGGTTCCGTCGCTGCACCGCCACCCAGCATCTCGCTCTCATCAGGCTCCAAGGTTTCGAGAACGACCGCGCCGTGTTTAACCTTGGCTTTTGACATGGACACGGCCACCCAGCGAAACTCATCGCTGTGCTCCAGCACCACCTTGATCATGATGGTGAGCGGCACGGCCAAGAAGGCGCCGACTCCGTGCCACATCCAGCCCCAGAACCAGACGCTGAGCACGATGACGAGCGTCGACACGCCGAAACGCCGTCCCATCAGAGCGGGTTCAATGAAATTGCCAATGATGAAATTGATCGCCAGGAAACCGGCGGCAATGCCGACCGCATCGCCAAACGACAGCCGCACCAAAGCCAGGAGGGTCGGCAGAATACCCGCTAACAACGCTCCCACGGCGGGAATGAAGTGCATGACGAAGGCGAAGATGCCCCAGAGAATGGGATAATCGAGATTGAACATCCAGCACCACAATCCGGCGACGATGCCGCAAACGGCGCTGATGATCGTCTTCATGCCGAGGTATTTTTGAATCTCAGACGCGGAGTTGAGCAAGCCGCGGAGATCAGGCCCGCCCGCTTGGTGGATGGCCAGTGCACGACTGCGGGAGCCGTAGGCTTCGCTGAGAATGAAAAACATCAGAACCAGAACCAGCGCAATCTGCGCGATCAATGTCACCGCAGTGCCCACCGCCACGCCCAGCCAGTCCGCAGCCAGATTCCGCACATCGGCGTTTTGGGCGTAGCCAATGATCGCCTGCCAGTCGAATGCCTTCTGCACCTGCGCCTCCGCCCCTTTCACTCCCTGCTCCTCCAGCCAGTGTGCTCCCTGGTTCACGTGAACCTGCAAACCTTTTAGATCATCGGGCAGGTCCTTGCTAAAACGAAACAGCAGATCACTTCCGGCATTGATGACCACCCCGACCAGGCACCCGATGAAAATCAGCGTGATGATGAGCGCCAGAAAACGCGGCACATGCACATGAACCAGTGCCTGCATGATCGGATAACTCAGCACACTGAGAAAAAACGCCGTGACCACCGGAATGAAAAATGCAGCGCCGAGCTTTAATCCGGCGATGACCAGCAGCACGCCAGCCACGGTCAGCAGGGCACGGGTTCCAGTCACGCGCTTCGCGCGCGAGACGTCGGGATTTTTTTCTTCAACCATTGGTTCGGCCAGCCTCAGCTACATTCAGCCTGTGCTCAACAGGAAACGTCAGGGAAGCCAATAGCGGATGCCCTGCATCTCAGGCCCGCCCGAAAAGCAGTTGGAGAAATTCCGCATCGGTGAACCCTGAGTCCCATCCCTGCCGCACGATGATCAGACCTTGCGATCGCACCACATACAAACGCTGGGCACCCGATCCAATGCATGCCACCAAATCGGACGGCGCGCTGCGACTGAGGCACGCATTGCGCCACTGCTGCTTGGGCCACTTCTCATGCAGCATCAACTCCACATCCACCTCCCGGGCACCACCACGACCAGCCCGGTTGTTGTTCCAAAATCCCAGGCCAAACGCCGCATTCACTCGCGAGCCACGACTGATGCCGTCTGTGATCGCCTCAGCCGGCGCGACATGATTCGACTCACCCAAGATCACCTTCCCCATCTGCGCCCACTGCCGGGCGCTGAGCAGAAAACCGGCGGCGAGCAAGGGATTGCCCGTCGCATCAGCGACATACCGTTGCGGCCCGAGTCCTAACGGCCGCAACACATGACGCTCCAGATATTGCGTCGGCGTCTGACCGCGCGACGCCAGTTTGCGTTTTAGTATCTCATGAAAAACTTGCAGCGAACACGGCCCGTAAATAAATGCATCGCCCGGCTCAGCAGCAAGCTGCCGGTTCACGGCGAGCTGGTCGCGATCCTTGATCCCGTCCTCGTGCAGTTCAAAAAATGGATCCAGCCCGCACGAGAAATCGAGCAACTGCCGGATCGTGATGCTGGATTTGTGCCGGTCGCCGCGCCACTCGGTGATCGTGTCCGCCGCGCGATCCTTCAGTCGGAGAATCCCCTCTTCCTCAGCCGCCAGCGCCGCCAGACACCAAAACGACTTCGTTCCGCTGTAAATTTTGTGAGCCTCATTGGCGCGACATCCATTCGTATAGGATTCATGAAGAATTTTCCCCTGCTGAAGAATGAGC
>JANNQW010000116.1:0-1944 GCA_031400955.1 Verrucomicrobiota bacterium | reverse complement strand
CCCGTCACCGCGCATGATTTTGTGAGATCATGGGAGCGAGTGTTGAATCCGGGCACCGGTGCCGACTACGCTTCGCAACTCTATCCGCTGGTGAACGCCAGGCCCTACAACGAGGGCAAGATCAAGGATTTCGCGCAAGTTGGCGTGCGCGCGATGGATGATCGCACGCTGGAAACCATTCTGGAGAATCCGATCCCGTATTGGATCGATCTCTGCGCTTTTCAGACGCTCTCCCCAGTGCACCTGCCCACCTTGGAAAAGCACGGCAGCGCGTGGATGAAACCGGGCCGGCTGGTCGGCAATGGTCCGTTCCTGCTGGAAAGCTGGGTGCTGGACGATCACATCCGCTTGAAAAAAAATCCCGGCTACTGGGACGCGGCGAACACCCGGATGAATACCGTGGACGTGATGCCCATTGCGGATGCGAACACGGCCCTGAACTACTTTATGACCGGTCAGGCGGATCTCGTCATGGATAAGGGCATGGTGCCCGTGTCGCTCATCGACAAACTCAGGCAGCAGTCATGGTTCCGAACCGGTCCGTTTCTCGGCACTTGGTTCATCCGCTTCAACGTCACCAAGGCGCCGTTCACTAACCCGCTGGTGCGCCGCGCCTTCGCACTCGCCGTGGACCGGAAGCGCATCGTGGAAAAGATCACGCGGCTCGGTGAGCAGCCCGCGACCAGCCTCACGCCTCCCGGTGCGGGACAAAATTACCAGCCGCCGCCGGGACTGGAGTTCAATCCGAAACTGGCGAAGGAACTGCTGGCGCAAGCTGGTTTTCCAGAGGGCCGTGGACTGCCGCGTGTCGAGTATTTGTATCTGCCGCTGCCGGTGGAAAAAAATATCGCCGTCGAGCTGCAAGCCATGTGGAAGGAGACTCTGGGCGTCGAGGTTTCGCTCACCAAGCAGGAACAGAAGATATGGCTGTCATCGATGCGCGAGCTCAGCTATGACATGTGTCGTTCGAGCTGGGTGGGCGATTACAACGATCCCAACACATTTCTGGAGTGTTTCACCATCGGCAACGGCAACAACCGCACCGGCTGGGAGAGCAAGCGTTACGACGAACTCATCGCCGCCGCCGCGGGCGAGGCTGACATTGCCAAGCGCCATGCGATCTTCAGCGAGGCCGAGAAGTTACTCATCACTGAAGGCGCTCCCATCGTTCCGGTTTATCACTACGTTGGCGTCCAGTTCCGCCGCGACGGTTTAAAAGGCGTGGAGAACAACCTGATCGATGATCATCCCTTCCGGGCGATGTATTGGAAAAAGTAAGCAAGGAGGCGGGGCTTTCCAGCCCCGCTTTAATGGAGTGAGCTGGGCAAGAAAGCCCCGACTCCCTTGGTGAAATTCGTCATTTTTGGCGCGAATAGGCGCAGGCAAATAGTGGCTCGCGTCATCAGAGGACTTGATCGATGTGCTCAATGATAACTGACTTGCATCTCGGGCAACGATGCGCGCGTCTTAATGACTTGCGGGTCATGCGTTGATTTGAGCCAATTAATTGATCCCCCTTGGTATTCTTGAAAGGTGTCCAGAAGGAAAGTTCCGGCTGCTCCTGCTTCCACAAAAGGTAAGCCGGATGAGCCGCAGCGAGCCAGATAAAACCCCTCTCCATCGGCTCTCCGCAAATGCCGCAGCACACCGTCTTTGCAGGCAAGTCATCGTTTACCGCGCTTTGGTTCATGTTCGTCACCATGCACGGCAAATGACCGCTTGCAAAAAATGCCGAAATTTTTCGTTTACCCGTTGGTGTTTGGTCTTGCTCCTGGGAACAAAAATGGGTATTCCTCGAAGCATGAGAATAAATTCTTCGTCACAGCTTTTTGCGGTGCTTGTCTTTTTTGCGGTCTGCAACTTGTCGCAGGCCATGTTTGCCCCGCTCAGTCTCACCCCGATCAAGCGCTTGCTCAAACATGCCCAGAGCCAGGTCGAGAAGGA
>JANNQW010000115.1:0-7990 GCA_031400955.1 Verrucomicrobiota bacterium | reverse complement strand
AAGCTGATGGGATTACAATCCAGCACAGCGCCTGCCCAAAACACCGCTTGCAGCGAGGTTCATGTGCGCTTCCATCTCACGTCTACAATTCTTCATCAACCACTCCATGAATATCCGACCCCTCTCCCACACTGTCCTCTGCCTTTGTTTCTCGGTCCTGACTCAGTGCGACAATCCGAAGGAGAAAGCCCAAAGCAGCACCACACCTGCGGCGACGAAGCCAGAAACGCAGGAAAAGATCATTGCAGTGCCGGCCGTGCTTGCAGCGCCTTCAAACTCAGTCGCACTCGTATCGGAGGGATTGTCACCTTCGTTTCGCGTGGTGGCATCGCACTTGGATATTGGCGGCTGTTCTCTCTCCTATTCTGAGACGAGCGGTGCAGGCGCCCTCGCCTTGTTTCTTGATGAGATATTGAAAATGATGCCGGCATCGGAGCGCAAAGACATGCCGCCAGGCTTCAGTTTCGCCAACCTGTTCAAGATGCTGGGCCTGGATTCCGTCGCCGCCATGGGATCGAGCTCGCGCCAGCGCGCTAATGGTTCCTACCACTCTCGCAATTTCACTCATATGCCGCAGGGCCGAAAAGGACTGATGACGCTATCGGGAGGCACAGCGGAGAAATTGCTGCTGCTGGATGTGGCGCCGAAAGACACGGATTTCGCACTTGAGTTCCCGCTCGCACTCAAGTATTTCGCCCAAGATGTGATGCCCGGCGTGATCAAATTTGTGCCGGCTGGCGAACGTGAGAAGTTCGATAAAGAATTGCTTCGTCCACTCCCCGTTCTGGGCTTGAGCACGAAAGAAATTCTAGACAAGCTGGACGCGCGGATCGGCCTGTTCCTTCGTCTGGACACGACGCAAAAGATCGCACTGTCACCCGATGCGCCGCCCCTGCCCGGCATGGATGGAGTCATCGTGCTGGATCGCCTGGGCTGGTTGTTCGAGGCGCTCAAACCGCAATTCATGCCAGCACTGCAAGGCGCGGAATCTCCCGCCACTGTGTCCTTGGATGGCGGCATGATCACGATCCGAATGAAAAGTCCGGCCGGGCCTGCGCCCATGGACTTCCAGCCCGTGATGCGCTTTGATCCGAAGGCGGACCGGATTCTTATCGCTTCACGACCTGCGCTCTTTGAATCGGTCGTTGCGGGCACGGAGAAATTTTCTCAGAGCGCGGATTTCGCGCAGTCCTGGCGCGACCTGCCTACGGACGGAAACGCTTGCGTGCATATTTCCTCCCGCTTCTTGCAGACGATTAGTGATGGCATCACAAAAAACATGCCTGCTACCCGAGCGAATTCAGCATCCGAGATGGCCATCGTGCAGAAGATGATGGACTGGATCAAACCGTTGATCAACCACGGCCAGACGGTGGTGCTGGCGAACCAGCCCGATGGCATCCTGACCTCGTCCAACACGAGCATTCCTGCAGGATCCTCAGCCCTGACCACGGTCTCCACCATCTCCATTCTGGCCGGGATCGCCCTTCCCGCATTCACGAAGATCAAAGAAAGGGGGCACGATGCTCGCGTCATAAATGATCTAAAGCAGCTGGTTATCGCATTGAAGTTTTACGCTGCCGATCATGACGGGAAGTATCCTGACCAGCTTTCTGAACTGGTGAAAGATGGAGTTCTTGATGACGAAACTCTTTTGGAATACAAGAATCCGGAGACGAAACAAGGCCAGCCTTGGCTTTACAACAAAACATTGACGGACAGCTCGCCCGGAACCTCCGCAGTGTTGGCTGCGCCAATAAAATCGAAGGACGGCAAACGCGTCGTGGCTTTCAATGACGGCAGCGTGCGGCTCGTGACCGAGGCTGAATTCATATCTGCTTGGGGAGAGCAATAGCCGCTACACCAGCAACTCCACCACATCCGGCCACGGACTCAATGCGGTGATGCTTTGGTCAAACGTGGCCAGGGTGACGCCGTGGTGTTTGGCGATGCAAACCAGAAGTGCATCGCTCACCTGGGCATGTCCTCGCAGTTGCAGCCAGATTTTGGAGAAAACAGGATCGAGCAAAGAGGGCGTCGTCTCCAGAAAGTGATGACGCTTGTGTGTGGTGAACGCAACAAGCGCATGACGCGCATCCTCAGGCGAAATCAAATGCTCCATGGCGCGCGGATTGCAAGTGATGTGCAGGAATCCGGCCTGCGTGACGGCACAGGTGGCATAGCGTGCGGCCTTACGATTGAACCACTCGCGCGCGCGTTCATGATGTGGATGAAAATCCCACGCGAACGCGACGAGAACGTTAACGTCCAGCAGATAGTCTTTGATAGCGCTCAATGTCTTCCTCCTCCTCCATCTCGGCGATCATTTGGTTCGTGAGGTGTATCTTTTCTGCACCGGACACGCTGAAAACGGGAAGGCCATCACTCTTAGTGCTGACCTTGATCTTCGCAGGCCGGTAGGAGCGCCGGAAGGCAGCGGAGACAATTTTCCCAAGCGATGTGCGCTGAATGCGGGCCATGGCCGAGGCAGCGGCATAGACATCGTCATCAAGGCTCAAGGTAGTGCGCATGATGCGATGATGACAGTGATGCGGCGATGCGTCAACATCATTTTGAAGAACAAATCAATGCTACTTTCGCTTTTTAACTCAATCAAAATAAGGCGATCTGCCAGATTTTCCTCATTTTTCAGAGTCAAACCTTGAGTCACATCGATAATTAGCCATAAAACATTATATTTTCAGTTGCCATAAACCCGTCTTATGCAAAATTAACCCTCCAAACCGCAATCTTTAAGAAACCAGACGCATGAGCACAGAAAAAATGGACGGCGCACAAGCGCTTATCAAAACCCTCGCCCAGCTCGGAATCGAATATGTCTTCGGTTACTCCGGTGGGGCGGCGCTGCCGATTTTTGACGCCTTGGAAACCGTGAAGACGAACATGAAATTCGTTCTCGTGCGCCATGAGCAGGGCGCAGTGCACATGGCAGATGGTTATGCGCGCGCGACCGGCAAGCCGGCGGTGGTGCTCGTAACTTCCGGCCCCGGCGCAGGCAATACCGTGACCGGCATCATGACCGCCATCATGGACTCTGTGCCGATGATCATCATCACCGGCCAGACGGTTTCGTGGATGTTGGGCAAGGACGCATTCCAAGAAGCGGATATTTTCAACATCACCGCGCCCGTGGTGAAACACAGCTACCTGGTCAAGAACACGAACGACATCCCGCGTTTCGCGCGCGAAGCCCATCACATCGCGACCACAGGCCGACCGGGCCCGGTGTTGATCGATATTCCCAAGGACATGAGCCAGGGACCCTTCACCGGCGATCTGAACGCCGAGATGGATCTGCCAGGCTATCATCCCGAGGAAGATTTCAAGATCGACAAAAAATCCGTGCAGCACGCCGCGAAGATCATCATGGCGGCGAAGCGCCCCGTCATCCTTGCTGGTCACGGCGCCATGGTCGCTCGCGCCGACAAAGAGTTAATGAGCCTGGCGGAAACCTTGAACTGTCCCGTGACTTCCACCTTGCTGGGCAAAGGCGTCTTCCCCGAGACCCACCGCCTCAGCCTGGGCATGATCGGCATGCACGGCACGGCCTATGCCAACAAGGCCATCTGCGAATGCGACTGCATCATCAACGTCGGCTCGCGCTTCGATGACCGCATCATTGGCAAACCCGCCATGTTCGGCAAGAATGCAACCATCGTTCATTTTGACATCGACGAGGCCGAAGCCGGCAAGATGATCAAGCCCGACGCCTTCATTAAAGGCGATGCCAAAGCCGCCTTGCAAGAACTCATCCCCCACTTGTCTGAACTCGATACCAAGGGCTGGAACGAACACCTCGACGGTTACAAGAAGAAATACCCGCTCGCCTACAAAAAGCAGGGAGGCTTGCGCATGCAGCAGGTCATTGACGAGTTGTATCATCTCACGAAGGGCAAAGCGATCGTCAGCACCGATGTCGGCCAGCACCAGATGTGGGCCGCGCAATTTTATAAAAACGACGCCAGCTTCAAATGGCTCAGCAGCGGCGGCGCCGGCACCATGGGCTTCGGCTTCCCCGCAGCCATCGGCGCTCAGCTCGGCTGCCCGAAAGATCTGGTCGTCTCCATCAGCGGCGACGGCGGATTCCAGATGACATTATTTGAACTCGCCACCGCCGCGATTCTCAAGCTGCCCATCAAGATCATCGTGCTGAACAACAGCTACCTCGGCATGGTGCGTCAGTGGCAGGAAATGTTCTTCGATAACCGCGAGAGCGGCGTGGATCTGCTGGGTAATCCCGATTTCGTGAAACTCGCGGAAGCCTACGGCATCAAAGGCTGGCACATCCGCCGTCCTGCCGACATCGAGAAAGTCCTCACTCAAGCGCTCGCCTACAACGACGGCCCCTGCCTCATCGAAGCCGAGTGCATCAAGCACGAAAATGTTTTCCCCATGATCCCCGCCGGTGCCGCGCTGGAAGACATGCTGCTGGAGCCGCCCAAGCATAAAATGGAAAAGCCAGTTGGGTCGACCTGATTACACGCTGAGTTTTCATCGCCTAACACTTCAACTTTTGTCTCCATGTCCGAACGTCAGATACCATCCACCGATCACAAACCAGCACCGCAGCCCGACATCATGAACGTGCACACCCTGAGCATGCATGTCGCCAACAAGCCCGGCGTGCTCGGTCGCATCTGCGCGGTGTTCAGCCGGCGCGGGTTCAACATCGACTCACTCGTTGTCGCCCAGGGCCGCGATCCGCGTTACTCGCGCATGACCGTGGGCATCAGCGGCCATCCCGAGGGCCTGCACCAGATCATCCTGCAATGCAACAAACTCATCGACGTGATCCATTGCTTCGAGCACACAGACAAAGATTCCGTCGTCAAAGAAATGGTGCTCGTGAAGCTGCACATAACGTCCGAAAATCGCACGGAGATCCTCCAGATCATCGAGCACTTCAACGGCAAGACGGTGGACCTTCAGGAACAGTCCATGATCGTCATGATCACCGGCAACTCCGACAAGATCGACGCCGCCGTGAACCTCCTGGCCAGATTCGAGATCATCGAAACCGTGCGCACCGGCAAGGTCGTCATGGCCCGCGGCGTGTCGGAGACTTGATTCATTACGGCATTGCGATTGAATCTGCGCGGTGCATGACCGATGCTGCCGCGCATGTCCAACACGCCCAATAATCCCGGGTTGATCGAAGTCAAGGTGCAGACGCTGCACCAGCTCTTCAACTCCATGGATCCCTCGCCGTTCCACGAGCGCGACCTCGACCATGACGCGGAAGAGTTCATCGTCAGTTGGGCGCAGGAGCATCATCGCACGACACCGCTGAAACTGTTGGTGCATCTGGGCCAGCCACCCGAGGGCGGCGATGCGGCCAAGATCGTTTCCGATTCCATCCATCACTACTTCGAATACAAAGCCGCCATGAGCCGCCGCGAAGTGCGCCGCTTGATGAGGGAAGGCTGGATTAGCCTGCTCATCGGACTCACGTTCCTCGCCGCCTGTGTCATCACCGCTCAAATGATCGCCAGGCGCATCCCGCAGTGGCAGGAACTCACCAAGGAAGGACTCACCATCCTCGGCTGGGTGGCCATGTGGCATCCTTTGGAAATCTATCTCTACCGCTGGTGGCCGCAGTGGAGCCTCGGGCGGATTTACAGGAAGCTCAGCACCATGCCCGTGGAAGTGCGCCTGTCTGCGTAATGACAAAGTAATCTGCGTGTCCTCACGCGGACAACTCATTCACGCACCATGATGATCCGCTCCCTCAACCCCGTCCATCGCTTCCGCGCAGATCCATTCCGAACCGCCATGCCTAATGCTTTGCTCTCGCCGACGATGATGACGAGCCTCTTCCCTCGCGTCACCGCAGTATAAATCAGACTGCGCTCCAGCATGATGAACTGCGCCGATGCCAGCGGAATGATGATGCAGGGGAACTCGCTGCCCTGGCTCTTGTGAATCGTGATCGCGTAGGCAGGCTGTAGTTCGTCCAGTTCCCCCGGTTCGTAGGCGACGCGACGGTTTCCGTCAAAACTCACCATGATCTTCAGGGGTTCGGTCTCAATACTGCTGATGTGACCGATGTCGCCGTTGAACACATCCTTGTCATAGTTGTTGCGTAGTTGCATGACTTTATCGCCAATGCGGAAAGTCTTTTCAAAGCGTTCCACTTCAAATTTCATCTCGTTCGGCGGATTGAGCGCATCCTGCAACACCTCGTTAAATGCGCGGGTGCCAAGAAGCTGCCGGTTCATCGGACAGAGCACCTGAATATCGTTCACGGGGTCAAAGCCATACTTCGCGGGCAGCCGCTCTTTCACAAGTTGAACGATGGTCTGCTGGATTTCTTCCGAGCTGTTGCGCTCGATAAAAAAGAAATCGGCATCCGCCGCTGATCGCAGGTCCGGCAACTCGCCGCGATTGATGGCGTGCGCGGCGGTGATGATGCGGCTCTGCGCCGCCTGACGAAAAACTTCCGTCAAACGCACGCATGGCACGGCATCACTGGCAATTAAATCGTGCAGCACTGCGCCGGGACCCACGCTCGGAAGCTGGTCGGCATCGCCCACCAGCAGCAGATGCGCCTTGTCCGGCAGTGCATTAAGCAGGCGCGCCATGAGTGGCGCATCCACCATGGAAACTTCATCCACCACAAAGAGATCGCCATCGAGCCGCTTGGTCCTTCCGCGCCCCCAGGCACCTTCGCCCTGATATTCCAGCATACGATGCAGCGTCATCGCATCAAGACCGGTGCTCTCACTGAGTCGCTGCGCGGCGCGACCGGTGGGTGCAGCGAGCTTCACCTTCACATTCTTCGCGCGCAGAATGATGAGGATGCTGTTGACGATGGTGGTCTTGCCCACGCCCGGACCGCCGGTGATGATGAGCACCCGCTGCTGTAAAGCTTCGCGCACTGCGCGACGCTGGCTCTCGGCCAGCTGCTTTCCCGTTTTGGTCTCGCACCACACCATGGCTTTTTCAATCTCCATCACCGGATAGGCCGCCGGCATTTTCAGCATTTCTTGCAAACGTTCAGCGATGATCTGCTCCGCACCCAGCAACTCGGGCAGATAAATCATTTCATCGCCAGAGACCTGCTCTTGCTTCAGCGTTTCATCAGTCAGCATCACCGTGAGTTGTTCATCGAGCAGTTCAGAACTCACGCCGAGGATTTTCCCCGCCTCCTCGCGCAACATCGCAACTGGCAGACAACAGTGTCCGTCCTGTGCTCCCCTCTCCATCGCGTAGTGCAGACCGGCGCGCATCCGCTGAGGCGCATCGCGTTCAATGCCCATGTTCGCGGCGATCTCATCGGCGGTCTTGAATCCCACACCGTGAATGTCCACGGCCAGTCGATACGGATTCTGCTTGAGCACCGTGATCGCTTCATCGCCGTAGGTCTTGTGAATGCGCAGCGCGCGCGCCGTGCTGATGCCGCGCTCGTGGAGGAAAACCATGATCTCGTGCACGCACTTCTGCTTCATCCATGATTCGCGGATTTCCTGCCGTCGCTTCTTGCCGATGCCCTCGACTTCCTCCAGTCGCGCGGAAGTATGCTCGATGATTTCGAAAACATTCGCGCCGAATTTGTCCACAATGCGCTTGGCATACTTGGGCCCGATGCCGTCGATCAATCCGCTGCCGAGGTAGCGCATCAATCCATCCAGAGATTCGGGCGGCGACAGCCGGAGCGCATCAGCCTTGAACTGCCGGCCGTATTCGGCGTTTTGCACCCAGATGCCGCTGGCCTCAATGCGTTCGCCAGCGACCACACGCGGCGTCTTGCCCAGCAAAGTGATGATCTCGCCGCCCTTCTCCGGTCTAACTTTGAGCACACAGGCGCCGATCTCCTCCGTATGAAAAGTCACCCGCTCCACGATACCGCGGAGCGTGACTAAATTTTTGTTGGCATGAGGAGAACCAGGCACAGCCGGAGCATAGGCGATGGTGAATGAACCGCGCAAGAAGTGAAAATCTTTGTGGCGCGATGTGGTTTCGACATTGC